>CAYXJA010000194.1:0-2937 GCA_964465425.1 uncultured Prolixibacteraceae bacterium
CTAATTGGGCTGCAAAAGCAACAGCAAAAAGATAATCAACATTTATTCCCTGACTACTTACCAAGTGAAAAGATGTCATCCATTCAGGCAATTTCTCCTGATCTGAAGGGTCCAGAAATAAGTATTCTTTAGAAAGCTTCCACCAAAGTTCATTGAAATCCTGATCAGGGTTTTTAAAAACTGCTTCTTCAAATTTGATATTTCTCAAAAGCTTTCTGAGGAACATTACCCTGAACGGATTAGAAAAATCTTTAAAAAAGGGATTATTCTCTAACCCGGGTAATCCAAGTTTCGACTGCATAATATTTGAAGTGAACAACTTACTGTCGAAATAAATTGCAATAGCTTCAGCAATAATTGAATTAGGATCTTTAAGTAAATAAGGGACATCCTTACTTACACTCTGGTAATGTAATGCATGGGCAAATTCGTGAATTAAAGGATTTAATGAAAAAGCCTCAGGTTCAATATTTGAATAAATACGATAGTCCTCATCGTCGAAATCAACACAATAGAAAAAGCTATTGTTGATTTTATCCTTTTCGTACCAGATATTGCTTTTCTTATAAATATCAAAAATATCAAAATTGCCTGACTTGAAGAATCGGTCTGCCAGATCAATAAATTCTTCTTTTGAATACTGCATACTATCCCAATCCGAAGGGTAGTTCATTTTAGCAGCGGCACATCTGTATCGTGACATTGAAATTTGACCAGATAACTTACAATTTTTATTGCATCCCCCATTCAGGCAGCTTTTCATTAGGTTTTTGTAGTCTTCACGGGTAATTTGATCTACTTTTCGGATTATCGAATCGATTAACGCCAAATCAATTTCTTTATTGGCCATTACGTATTGGTAATAATTATCATATCCCAAGCCTTTTGCATCATTATTAAAAGCTTTGATCATAGATTTGTAATTATCAGTAAGAGAAGAAAATTCATTAATCCATCTGGAAAATAATTCATCCTGAGTTTCATTATTTTCAGAATTAAAGAAAGTATTTTCTTTCTTCTTGAGCTCATAGAATTTGTCGAGAAGATCTGCATATTTCTTTTCGGCATCATCCCAATTATTTTTGATTGATAAATAATCAAGAAAAACCTTTTCAAACTCTCTTTTCAAAAGAGGGTCATTAATCAAACCGGAATTTTTAATATTAGCCAGAATCTCGTATTCTGAGGGATTATCGTATAAGTTATTGAGTAAATTCTGATAGTATTCCGGGTCTTTATCAAAAGAGAGGTAAAGAGAATCAGTCCGGGTTTGAATAGATTGAAGTTTTGTGAAATCAAGGTCGGTAGTATAAGCAGCCCATGCTGCTTCATTCATTTGTTTTTGTATAGGTTTTATCCTTTCAATATGCTTATCGAGGAAAAACCGCAACAGCCTTTCTGTCTGAGCATTTTCAGAGCAGGAAATAGTAAACATGCTTATTACAAAGCAAACAACAATTAATAATGCTCTTTTCATGATTCACGAAGATTAGGAATTTTCAAATTAACTTCATATAGATTTTCAGAGACCTTATATTCATAGCTGTAATCGTTTTCATAAATCAGTTCAAGGCGCTTGCGGGTGTTATCAAGACCAATCCCTCCCCTATGATTTTCATGAGTAGTATTTCGGGGTAAGCTGTTAAGCGAATGGAAATAAAGAAATTCATTATCAACAGTCACAGAAATGTCAATAAATGGGTTTTTTAAGTCATTACGGCAACCATGCTTAAATGAGTTTTCCACAAAGGTAAAAAGCAACAAAGGTGGAATCAGCAGGTTATTTTCAATATATTCAGGAATTTGCATATTAAGTTTTAGCCGTTCATCATATCTTATCTTCTCAAGTTCAATGTAATTTCTAATTAGACTAAGTTCTTCATTTACAGAATAGAAATCCTTATTACATTCATAAAGCATAATCCGGTATATTTCAGATAACTTCATAATATAATCGGGTGTGGATTCAGAATTTACCTTAGCCATTGCATAAAGATTGTTTAATGTATTAAAAAGAAAATGAGGGTGAAGTTTAATCTTCATCAATTGGATTTCAGCAAGTAAGCGTTTATTCTCAATGACTAGCTTTTCCTTTTCAGATTGGAACCAATTCTCAAAAAGTGTTTTTAATAAGAAAATAAAGAAAGGGAACCATAGAATGATCAGGTTTTGAGGCACATGTCTCCAATTAAACCAGGGTGAAGGTTCGAAAATCCGGGGGTATATCATTCCAAAAAAGAACCAATGGTTCATTACCGGGATAAGTAATGCACAAAAAGAAGTCATGGCAATGAAACTAAATGAAAAAAGCAGATACTGTTTCTCTTTTAACATCAGTTTGCCTGATAACCAAACCATTGAATAGTTAAATAAAATCATGGGAGGCACAGCAACAAGCATATTGAGGAGATAAAAGGTATATGGCCAGTTTCCATTCAAGCTTGTTAACCAGGATAAAACAAGAATAATCAATAACCATACTATGATATGGAAAAGTAAAGGCTTATCGAAAATTGCTTTAAGAAAATTATTTTTAGACTTATTTTTCACTGCTGAAGAAATTTATGTTTCACTTAATATGACATCTGATTGTTGAAAATGTTACCATATCTGTGCATTTAATCCATTAACAACTATAAATAGCGTTCAAAATACAAGCAACTAAGGTCGAACAACAATAAAGAAGAAAAATATCCGATGAATTTCATGGGTTATTGAATGTTGTTCATACTTTCCAATTATCATTTCAGCCTTGTCGATTCAAAACAGTACAAAAAGAGGGTTCAAGAACATTTCAATATTATAAATATACGGATATAACAACTTGAATGTAATTGAAATAATAAAAATAATCGGGAAAATATTCAGTAGTAATTTTCGGGAAAATAAAAATTTACAGCTATGAGAACAATTATTTTAATTTCAGTATTAGTCGCC
>CAYXJA010000195.1:0-2878 GCA_964465425.1 uncultured Prolixibacteraceae bacterium
TTTTCTCCGCTGGCACCAACAATCATATTCTTCAATCTTCCTTTAATGAAAAGGTATCCAGATTTATCGAAACAACCAAGGTCGCCTGTTTTAAACCATCCGTCTTCAGTAATAACCTGACTGGTAAGTTCGGGTTCCTTATAGTAACCTTTCATTACCATATCACCTTTTGCCCATATTTCGCCCTGATTTGTAACAGGATCAGGATCATTTATCTTAAGGGTTACTCCTGCCATTGCAGGGCCTGTTGATTGATGTTTTCCTTTAAAAGAATCAAATCCTGCAAGCAATGGTGCAGTCTCAGTCAAACCGTAGCCAACAGCATAAGGAAACTTTGCTTCAATAAGAAATCTTTCAACTTCAGGATCAAGTTTTGAGCCACCGATACCAAAGAATTTAATCCTTCCACCGAAAGTTTCCATCAGCTTTTTGCCGGCAATAATACTTAACAACTTTCTGGTTGGTGCGAATTTGAATAAAGTCTTAGTTAGGGTCTTAGAATTGAACTTTGGTAAGACACTGCTTTTATATACCTTTTCAATAATTAAAGGCACAGTTAAAATAAGAGTAGGCCTTACAATTTTGAATGCAGGTAATAAAACAGAAGGTACTGGAGGTTTGCGTAAATAATTGACACATCCGCCGTACATCATTGGCAGTATTAAACCTATAGTATTTTCATAAGTATGTGATAATGGCAACACAGAAATCATAGAATCGCCAACACCTACTTTATGTATTTTGCCTGAACCAATAGCAGAGAAAATTAAATTTTTATGAGTGAGCATTACTCCCTTTGACTTACCGGTTGTCCCGGAAGTATAGATAATTGAAGCAACATCGTCTTCGTTAACATCGTATTCTTTTTCAACAATATTTGTTTCATCGAGAGATGAGCTTACTGATGAAAAGTCAGAATAATCGACACTTCTATCCATGAGAGCAAATTTTTCAATAAGAATAACGTGTTTTAAAGAGTCATTGTTAAAGTTGCTTACTTTTCTGTATAAAGTTTCAGAAACGAATATTGCCTTGGCTTCAGAATGGTTTAAAACACTTTCAACTTCCTTTTCTGTGAAATCGGGAAGAATAGGTACAACAATAGCACCCATTCTGGTAATTGCAAAGTACGCCACTCCCCAGTCAGGCTGGTTAAGGCTTAAAATAGCAACTCTGTCATTTTTAGTGACTCCGCAATCTTCAAGAAACTTAATTATGGAATTAACTTTTGAATAAACTTCTGAATAGGTCATCATTTTTTCACCGGTGAAACCTAATGCCGGTTCTGTACTAAATTGAATCGAAGAATTCTTAATCAAATCTCCGAGAGTGTTAATCTTCATATACTTTTCCCCTCATAATTCGTTGATAAAGAAAGCAAATAAAAACGAAATTGTTCAAACCTTTATATTAATTTTAAAACAATTAGTATAAATAACTGTATTTCAACATACTATCACTACAATACAATTGAAATTTAAGTTCATACGTTCGAAAGGGCAAAATAAATATTTTCAATATTTCTTAAAATCAGGGGTGAACAATTAATTTTGATTTAAAAAAGATAATATGAACAGAGATATGCTGCTTGAATTCCTGAGTAACGACAGGTACGCCAGATTAACAGGAATTGAAGTTATTGAAATTGGGGAAGGTTATTGCAAAGCAAAGTTGGAAATACGTGATGAACATCTTAATGCAGCAAATGTAGTTCAGGGTGGAGCAATTTTCACCCTTGCTGACCTGGCATTTGCGGGTGCATCCAACAGCAGAGGTCAATTAGCTCTTGCAATTAATGCCAATATTACAATCTTAAAAGGAAAGTCATCAGGTATATTATATGCCAGTGCAAAAGAAGTATCAGAACCGAAGCGTATTGGTGCCTATGAAGTAACTGTAAGTGATGAAAATGAGGAGATAATAGCAAAATTCAGTGGCTTGGTTTATAGAAAAAACAACGATATAAGTGAATTAAAATAGAATTAACAAAAAAATATTTTCACAAAACTGTATTTTGGATTCAATTAATTCTATCTTTGCAGCGTTTTAAATTAAAAATAATGAAAGAAGGTAAAGTAAAATTCTTTAATGAATCAAAAGGTTATGGTTTCATTAAGGATAATGAATCAGGAAACGAATATTTTGTTCATGTTTCAGGATTGTTAGACAAAGTTAAAGAAGACGACGATGTAAGTTTCGATTTACAAGAAGGTCGCAGAGGTTTGAATGCAGTAAATGTTAAAGTACTATAATACTTAATACTTAGTGTTGAAACGAATTAAAAAAAGCTCTGTTAACGCAGAGCTTTTTTAATTTTATCGAGTGCTTCAGCCATTTGGCTTTCATTAATAACCAAAGGGGGCGTATACCTAATAATATGGCGATGAGTAGGTTTAGCCAAAATACCAAGTTCCTTCATTGCAAGGCAAACATCCCATGCTTCTTTGCCGGCAACCGGTCTGATTGAAATAGCATTTAGCAATCCCTTGCCTCTTACTTCCTCAATAAAATCAGATTTAAAATTCTTCATTTCTTCTCTGAAAATATTACCCATTTTATTGGCATTTTCAGCTAGTCCTTCTTCTTGAATTATCTTTAGCGATTCAATAGCAAGAACAGCTGCAATTGGATTTCCGCCATAGGTTGATCCATGTTCTCCGGGTTTTACTGTAAGCATTATCTCATCGTTAGCAAGTACACAAGATACCGGGTACATTCCTCCAGAAATCGCTTTGCCTAGTATGAGAATATCAGGTTTTACATTTTCATAATCACATGCGAGCATTTTTCCTGTACGGCCAATTCCCGTTTGAATTTCATCCGCAATAAAAAGCACATTATAATTTTCACATAATCTCTTTGCCTCAGCAAGATATCC
>CAYXJA010000196.1:0-2860 GCA_964465425.1 uncultured Prolixibacteraceae bacterium
ACTTCTACATCACTTCCGTCTTCTTTGTAGAAAGTTGACTTGAAAGTATCTGATTTTTTAAATTCGCATTGCCATTCTCCATTGAAATATATGGCATTGACTAGGAACATTACATGGTCGGGATTAACTTCACTGATCATATCTTTTATCTTGTCATGAGTTTTATCTTCAATCCAACCATTGATAACATCTTTAGCATCGGGACGACTGAAATCAAGTTCATTGACTTCTGCATCGTAGTATGTTTCGTTAACTGATTTGAAATCCTGCAGTACATTGTAATTCTGCCTGTACCATATTGACTGGGCAATTTCAAGAGTGACCTTTGGATCAGCTTCGAGAAGTGCTTTGGTAAGGCTTTGGTAGCAAGTATTAATCTCTTCAGTAGTTAAGCCCCAAAGACGCATTGCTTTTTCCATGGCAATCTTTGTTTCACCTTCTGCTCCATTATAAGTCATGGCAAGAGCAAGAGAAATACTTAGAGGGGAGATGGTAAAGTTAGAATCTTCGCTTTTATTAATAAGACGAAACATATCAAGACCAAACTCATTGGTTTCCAAAATCAGGAGTTCTGATTTCTCATTGACATCGATTACTGTGGGGTCATTAATGTCATTTTCCTTACAGGATACGACAACCAACATAGTAAATGCAATAAGGGCTAAAGATAAGTTTTTCATTTTCATGGTATTTTAATATTTATAAATTCTTGTTTCAGTATATCCGTTCGGATAAGTAATTGATTGTTTTTCAGGATACCCGTGGATATTATATTCGTATTCGGTTAAATATTCAGATGTATATGATTGGGAGTATATTCCTTGTCCGTTACTTTGGTAATAAGTTATTTTATTGGAAAGGACATTGTTTTTTGATTTCGGGGCAGGCTCCACCTGAAAAGGAGCTTTATTATTGTCATAGGTAAACTCTTCCATATTAGTCATAATAAAGCTGTCGGCTTCAGTTTTGTAATAATAAAACTTAGTTTGAATATTCCCTTGATTGTTGAACAGATATTCAGTTTTTGAAGTTATTTCTCCCTGAGCATGGTTATTGTATTCGATGACTTTATCTTTTGTGTATTCAAATGTTTGAGTCGTGCTGTAATCAATATCAGCGAATCCGGGATAATGAAAGGCGGCTGTTATTTTTGAAATCCTTTCATCAGAATCATACTCATATACAAATTTAACATCCTTTCCCATTGCGCCCTGGTAGCTTGACATATACATTATTCCGGGGATGTAGCCTGTTTTTTTAATCAATAAGTTATCTGAATTCCAGGTATAATTTAATTCGGCATTTTCACCCGGGGAATAAGCGTTATCATGCGATATGCTTTTTATCAGAAGTCCGTTTTCATCATAGAAATTGGAGCAGATAGTATCATCGTTTTCATTAAAAATGAAGATATATTTTCCTGAGGCAAGGTCGTGGAATGAATCCTTTTTATCGCATCCCGTAAAGCTCAGGACGATAATAAGAAAGAGATATGTTTTTATGAAAATTTGCATTTCAGTATACATTACAGGTGACTTCATTATTCATGTATTCAGCAACTGGATCAACATCGTGAAATGTTTTACCTGCCTGTTGGGCAGCAGCTCTGCATCCGCCGAGACATCTGTCGTATAATTGGCAGTCGTTGCAGAAAGAAGGAATAGTCAGGCAATCATTTGATTGTTGGCCTTTTGCAAGAATATTTTCAATTGTATCGGCAAATATATTGCCTAAGACAATTGGGGAATGGTTACAAAATCTTAAATCGCCAACAGCTGAAATAGTCAAAGGTCTTTTATTTATATCAGGAGAGCAATTTGTAAACCGGATATTTTTATAATCAGACGGATTAACGATGCAATGCGGAGTGCAAACATTGGAAGAAAGGTCAAGATTAAGTTTCTTTCCTGCTTCATCGGCCTGTTTGAAAGCGTAGTTTAGCTCTTCTTTAGAAGGCAAAACATTTGAAGGAGAATTGATATTTATACCTCCAATGTTGTACCGGTTAAGCATAATACGTTTGAAGCTCATATTATTAAGACATATGAGGGTATCAGCAATTGTGTTGAAATTGAATTTTGTGATTACAATAACAGGAACAACAATTCCTCCTGCATTTCTTATAAAAGTCATGCGGTCCCTGGCCTTATTCCATGATCCTTTAACACCGGTCATTTCATCGTGTATTTCAGGAGAAAAAGAATGAAACGGGAGTTCAAAAAGTTTAACTCCGATAGACAATAATTGCAAAATATCTTCATCTGTACCGGCATTCCCATTAGTAATGACTGAAACAGAAGCCCCTTTAAACCTACAGAAAAGAGATAGCTCTTTTAGTCTTTCAACTAAAAGAGGCTCTCCTCCTGAAAATGTGATATGATTGATTAAAGCTGATTTGAATAATCTTCGTAAAGTGTTTTTAAGCTGTTTATAATTTTCGTTAGAACGTAACTGATCTTTAAAATTTCCTTTCCAGTGATTATAACAGTATGAGCAGTTTAGATTACATCTTTGAGTTGCCTCGAAGACCACATACTGTAAATGAAGTTTATTATTCCGGAAGAGAGTGATCATTTTATTTTTAAATTATTACGACTGACAATATAATTTTCAAAATCGGTTTCAGCAGTGAAAATATTTAAGTAATAATCTCCTTCGTTTAATTTACTGTCGATGATGATTTTAATTTTCTCATCATCACTATCAAGCTTTCCATCTTCGGGGATAACATTGCCTGTTTGAACAACAGCTGAGTCAGTAGTTGTGATTTCAAAAGAATAAGCTTCAAAGTCAGGACTGACAACTCTTCCGGTTAAGACTGTATCTTTTGGAAGATCAGCAACAATAGCGTTTTCATCAT
>CAYXJA010000197.1:0-2817 GCA_964465425.1 uncultured Prolixibacteraceae bacterium
ATCTGATTATTTTCTCCTGCGGAAAGGTTTTAACATATACCAGATCACCGTATATACCATCAGTTTTCTTACCGTCAGCCGAAAACTTTTCAACTATCCTTGAAATTGTTTCTTCCGATGCAAAATAATCATCTGAATGTAAGATTCCGATTATATCTCCTGTAGCCAAATCCAATCCTTTGTTCAGGGCATCGTAGATCCCCTTGTCAGGTTCAGATATAAAAGCTGATATTCGCCCCGTGCTGTTTTGTATTATTTCAAGTGTTCCATCTGCAGAGCCACCGTCAATTATAATGTGCTCAATATTGCAGTACGACTGTCTGTCAACCGAAGAAATACAGTCTTTTATTGTTGATGCACTGTTTAATGATATTGTTATGATTGATACTTTCATGATTCCAATATAATAGTTTTCTCCTTTTCCGCCTTAAATGTATAAAGAATGCTTATTATTAGTCCTATGCTTAAAAGTTTATATCCCCCTTCAAGCAGAAAATGAATTATTAAGGTATTGCCAACAGCCAGAAATACCGGCAAATCTTTTTTCCTGAATACTTTTATCAGCAAGCTGATTATCCACACTACATATATTCCTGTAAGCAAAACTCCTGCTATTCCTCCTTTCAGTAAAAAATATGTGAAGATATTATGGGTATATCTGGTATATTCCGAACTGCCTGTTACCGGATTAAGAAATGTAGCACCCCATCCCTTGCCTAATATCAAAGTTAAGGGATCAGAAACAGCCTGATTTATTACACTGATAGCTTCTTCATCTTTCCCGTTAAGCCCGGCATACTGAAACTTAAAGGCAATAATTTTTGTAAAATATATTATTTCTTTGCTGAAAATCAGCAGTATTAGCAATATTGATATAATCAGAACCAATGCTGAAATGTTTCTTGATTTTCCCTCTAAGGTTGTAATTTTATAAATTACAACAATGCATAACGATAAGATTATCAGTATTATTTGTCCCCTCATTATTGCAGCAACCGATAACGACAATACAAATAATCCTCCGGCGAACATTAATATTCTTAATGCTATATCATAAATCCTTTTCAACCCTGTGCTTTTCATTACAGGAAAGGTTAACAGAAGGGTAGAGGAGAAGATTGTGCAAGGCTCAAATACAAATTGCCCCTTGCCGAAAGGTAGGTAATTCCTGCCAAGTTCAGCTAATATTGATTCAGGATAAGTCCAGTATCTCAACGACATTACAAATGCTGAGAAAACCAAAAGAGAAATTATCAGCTTTCTCCATATAATCTGATTTTCATTTATCAGGCTGAAAACTAATATTGGAAAGAAGAGATAGAAAAAAGGAATAAGATCCCTTAAAATGTCGAAGTAAGAATGTTTATTGATAATTCCAACAATAAGCAGACCTGCTGAAAGTAAAACAGCTGTAATAAACAATATTAATTCCTGCTTATTTTCCTTTTTAAAAATGAAGAGTATTGTTCCTTTGATATTGAAAACAGCAAATGCTGTGAGGCATATTGCAATAATTAGTTCAGGCAGGTTGTATTTCTCCGGTGCTGAAACCGAAAACACGGAATAACAAATCATTGCTAACGCTATGGTCAGGTATTTTATCTTTAAGGGCATGTTTTTTTCTCAAAAATAAAATTTCCGAATCTCATGCAGCTATATTTTGAAGTTTAAATGAAAAGAGTTTTACGAATAAGGGGGTTTTGTGCTGCGCACGTAAGATCTTCGCTCTGTTGGAAATGCGTTGCATTTCTGTTAGGACTTCGTCCGTTGTCGCTTCGCTCTGTTAAGCAGCTGCGCTGCTGTTGGTTACGTCATTGGTAGCGGAGCGTGGCAATCTCTTGTTCGTATGGTAGAAGATAATATACCCACCTAAAAAATCTTTGAAAGGACGAAAAAATGATTATATATCCGATATTGGCGTAAAATTAGGAATTGAATATCTGAATTCACGTATTATTTATTAACTTTACCTGATAAAATCATCTGAAATGAAAGCCCGACGGATTACATCTTTTTTTGAAAGTATTAAAGATTCTAATTTAGGAAGAATACTTGTGTTTACTGGTGCACGACAGACAGGAAAAACTACCTTGGTAAAGAATATCTTTCCGGAATTCACATACATTTCGATTGAAGATCCTGTATTACGAGGCGAATATTTGAAAATGACTGCTGCTCAGTGGAATTTACTGTATCCAAGGGCAATACTTGATGAAATACAGAAAGAACCGACTCTTATTGAAAGTATAAAATCTGTGTATGACCAATGGGAAGAGCCACGTTTTGTACTATTAGGTTCAAGTCAGCTGCTACTAATGAAGCAGGTTAATGAAAGTCTTGCTGGTCGTTGTATTATTACTGATATGTACCCTTTAACCTTGCCTGAGTTGGCGACAGACGATTGGAATGATGAAATCATTGATTCATTTTTTCAGCAAACTTATATAAATCCTTCAGACTATCAGGCATATTATCCATCTTTTTTACTCGATAAAAGGATGCCTGAAAAGAAACGGGCATGGGATCATTACCTTAAATTCGGTGCTTATCCTTCTCTTACTGAAAGTTCAATGACCGATGAAAACCGATATCTCTGGCTACATAATTATGTCAGAACTTATCTCGAACGTGATGTTCGTGATCTGGCTTCTTTCAGAGATCTTGAGCCTTTCATTAAATTACAGAAAGTCATTGCTATTAATACCGGAAACCTAATTAATGCCTCAGCTCTCGCTACTCAAATCGGTTTATCAGCCAAGACTGTTCAACGTTACATTCAGTATCTTGAATTGAGCTATCAGACAATTAATCTGCCAT
>CAYXJA010000198.1:0-2783 GCA_964465425.1 uncultured Prolixibacteraceae bacterium
CTGTACCTGTTATCAGCAGCATTTTTTCAGTATCAAGAGTTAAAACATCACTCATGAGATCTGAACAAAAACCTGTTTCTACAAATTGGTCAACTTTTCCTGTTGTAACCAGTCTTCCATTAAGTAATTCAATTACTTCTTCAATTTTCATCCGAGTATAATTTGTTTTTTCCTGAACTTTATCGAATACAAATATGCAAAATCAGGAATATATTCTAATAATAAGCCATTTAAAATTACAGAATAAAATAAAAATTAAAATGTTATTGATAATGAACTCCTATTTGATTATTTTTCAGATGCTTTTATAAACTGATAATCATGAAAATTCCTGAAGACCAAAATAAGCAGTTAAAAATTGATACTTTTTATCCTCAAATACTTGACTCAGTACCTGTACCGGTATTTTGTCTTGATGTTGATTTTAAAATAGTGTTGAGCAATAATGCTTTCGAACGCATGGTCGGAAAAACAAAAGAAGAGATTTACGGTAAACTTGCATCGGATATAACTCCTTTCAATCAACCAGAACTGCTTTCATTAAAAGACAAGGAATTGCTTGAAACAGGATTAGATCAGTTTTATGAAACAGATTTCAAATATTCTGAAAGTTATAAAGGGCACATTACAGTTAATAAAGCCGCATTAAGAAATAATAATGACGAGATAACAGGCATCATTTGCACTATCATTGATATTACAAAGAGAAAAAAACTGGAAGACAAACTTAAACGATCTGAAGCAGGGATGTTAATTTCTTCGACAATGCTTCAGAAAATCAGGGCCGGGATAGTCATTGTAAGTGATGATATGAAAATCATAGAAAGCAATCTCGGATTTGCACGATTGATCGGGGGTGAAAACGAAGAACTCTATGAAACCATTCCGGGACTTAGGGGTGCTGAACTTGAGATGCTTGTTCCGGGAGTAATATCCGATATGTTCAGGTCTATTTTTGAAACCGGCGAAAACCGTATCGACAGAGATATCCGATATCAGAATAAATTGCTGGCAATTGAAATAGCAACAATACAAAAGCACAAGATAGCAGGTGCTTTGATAAGAGACCTTTCAGCACCTATGCTTGAAAGGGCAGAAATCATAGAAAGGGCACGACAGGTAAACCGAAAGAATATGAAAACTGTTCAGCAAATTGCATATCTTTTAGGAGAAAATGCTGCTCAAACAGAAGAACTGCTTAATTCAATCATTGAATCACAAAAATACAGTCACGAAGAAAATGATTAATCATGACCCAATCTTATCATACTGAAATAGATGTTCAGCAATTACGACCTAAGGGACAGGAAGTAAGCGGTGATGTTTTCATTTCACGACAAATGAAAGAGGATGGTCGTACCGTTCTTGTGTTGTCGGATGGCGTAGGTCATGGAATAAAAGCCAGCGTATTGGCCACACTGACAGCAACAATGGCTTTAAACTATACAAGCTTTCATACTAATCCGGAAATAGCAGCCAGAATCATAATGGAAGTGCTTCCACCTTCAGGAGAAAAACCTAACTATGCGACTTTCACTGTAATAGAGATTTTAAGCAATGGCCTGGTCAAGACTATCAACTACGATAATCCGCCAATTCTTATTATCAGAGGAAATCAACGCTTCAGACCTTCTAATGTTTATGAACTGACAGTTGGCGGAGCTGAAAACAGAGGAAAGATATTACGTTGCCAGGAATACTATGCAATGAAGGAAGACAGGCTTATCTTCTTCACCGACGGAATTACCCAATCGGGCATTGATGATTTCAAGTTCAATATGGGATGGGGAACAGAAAATGTTCTTGAATTTTCATTAAAACAAATTGAGAATCAACCTCATATTTCTGCAACACAATTAGCTAAGAAAATTGTAAACAAAGCACTGACAAACGACAAGTATGATTTAAAGGATGATACAAGCTGTGGGGTTGTTTATTTCAGAGAGCCCCGTGAATTGATGCTGATAACCGGTCCTCCCTTTTATAAAATCAAGGACATTGGCTTTATTGAAAAGGTAAAGGGATTTACGGGTATGAAAATAATCTGCGGAGGAACAACTGCTGAAATCATTTCAAGAGAGCTGAATCTTAAACTTGAAATGGTACAGCATTTCTCTGATCCTACCCTTCCCCCTATTTCAAAACTTGACGGATTTGATCTAGTTACCGAAGGAATTATTACTATTGGTAAGGTTGAAGAGATTCTTGAAAATTATAACAGTGAAACCCGTCTTTACGGTTCTCCTGCTGAAGAAATTGTAAAAAGATTGCTACAACACGATATCATACATCTGATTGTTGGTACAAGAATAAACTGGGCACATCAGGATCCTGACCAGCCAGTGGAAATTGAAATACGAAAGACTGTTGTTAAGAGGATTATTAAGCTTCTGGAACTTAAGTTTTTCAAGAAAGTTAACGTAGAATATATCTGATAATGAAATCAATAAATTACTTTTCAAAATACAAAAAGCCTTTAATAGGTATTGTTTTAACAGCCCTTATAGCTTTGAGCTTTTGTTCTTGTACCAAATCATATCTTTATATCGGAACCTATACATCAAATGACAGTAAAGGCATTTATAAATCATCTTTCAATAGTTTAACAGGGAAAATGTCTCAGCCTTTACTTGTTGCACAATGCAATAATCCTTCATTTCAAACTGTTTCAAATGACAACAAAATATTGTGGACTGTCAATGAATCGTGGGATAAGGAAGGAACAGTGATAAGCTATTCGATAGATCAGAAGACCGGAAACTTAAGTCAGATTGAAGAAATGA
>CAYXJA010000199.1:0-2770 GCA_964465425.1 uncultured Prolixibacteraceae bacterium
AATGACATTTCAAATTCTTCTATATAATTTGATATGTTTCCCATTTTTCTATCTTTTAACTTTTATCCTTTTAATGTGCATTTTTTCTATAGTTCATTAAAATTAAACCTTTTTTAAACATGAATTGTAAAAATTTCTATTGTTTTTTTACTATAATTGGAACATACTATAGTGTTGAACTTATAACTTTTTTTAATTATGACTACCCAAACTAACAATCAACTTAAGCTTGCATTTGATTTTATTCAATATACAAATCAAAGTGTTTTTCTTACAGGAAAGGCTGGTACCGGGAAAACAACTTTTCTTCGCAATTTAAAAGAAACTTCTCCGAAAAGAATGATTATTGTTGCTCCAACAGGTGTGGCTGCTATTAATGCCGGAGGTGTTACTATCCACTCTTTTTTCCAAATTCCTTTCGGCCCTCAGATTCCTTATTTTTACAGTGGTAACAAGCAAAATGTATTACAAAACGATAATAATAAATCGGAGAGGATTAAAAGATACAGCAGGGAGAAAATCAACATTATTAAAAGTATTGACCTGCTGATTATTGATGAAATAAGTATGGTCAGGGCTGATGTTCTCGATGCTGTTGATGATGTCCTTCGACGCTTTAAAGACAGAACAAAGCCTTTCGGGGGTACTCAGCTTTTAATGATTGGAGATCTTCAGCAACTTTCCCCAATTATTAAAGAAGAAGAATGGAATCTGCTACGCGATTTTTATGAATCATGCTACTTCTTTAGTTCCAGGGCTTTAAAACAATCTAACTTTGTTGGTATTGAACTTACCGAAGTTTTTCGGCAAAAAGATCAGACTTTTATTAATATCCTTAACAAAATCAGAGATAATGATATTGATTCTGATGTCCTTCATTCTTTAAATAAAAGATATATTCCTGATTTTAATTATTCGGATGAAGAAGGATATATAACACTGACAACACATAACTATCAGGCAAAGCAAATCAACGATAAAAAGCTGAATGAAATCAAAGGAAAGCTTTTCCGCTTTAATGCTGAAGTTGAGGGCGATTTTCCTGAATATATTTTCCCATCTGAATTTACTTTCTTAGTCAAGAAAGGATCTCAGGTCATGTTTATTAAAAATGATTCTTCAATTGAAAAAAGATATTACAACGGGAAAATAGGTGTTGTTTCTGATATTTCTGACGATTATATAGATGTTTATTGCCGCGAGGATAAGGAGGAAATCAGAGTTTCTAAAGCTCAATGGGAAAATTACAGATATTCTATTGATGAACCCACAAATGAAATTAAAGAAGAAGTTATTGGACGGTTTAATCATTTTCCTCTTAAACTTGCCTGGGCAATTACTATTCATAAAAGCCAGGGACTTACTTTTGATAAGGCTATTATTGATGCCCGGCTTTCTTTTACTCATGGACAGGTTTATGTTGCTTTAAGCAGATGCCGAACGTTGGAGGGCATCGTTTTAAGCTCTCCTATTGAGCAGGGAAGTGTGATAAGTGATAAGACAGTCCTGAATTTTACTAATACCATCGAAAAAAATCAGCCCGGTTATGAGCAACTGGAGAAGTTTAAAGCTGATTATCAAAAGAACCTATTGACAGATTTATTTGATTTTAGATATCTTAATAATCTTGTTCATAATGTTTTAAAGTTATGGGGAGATGATGCTTCTGAATTGCAGGGTAATCTTGCTGAAAACCTCAGGTCCATTCTTGATTCTTTCAAAAATGAAGTAGTAAGGGTAGGCGATAATTTTAAATTCCAAATAGTTAGTATGTTGGATGAAAATTCTGATCTGGAAACAAATCGTCAATTACAGGAAAGATTGAGCAAGGGCTCTTCCTATTTTTCAGAAAAACTCACATTAACTATTGAGTCTGCTTTGAAAAAGTCGGTGTTTTATACGAGTATTAGTGTTGTTAAAAGAAACCTGAATGATTTGATTGAAAAGATTTACAGGGAATTATTTATTAAAAAGGGATGCTTAAGTTCTGTAGCAAAGGGTTTTGAACTGCAATCTTATTTAATGGACAAGTCCAAAGCAGCTATTGAAAAAATAGATACTTCTCACATTAAAATCAGTTCAAAACAAAGTTTGTCTCTTCAAAATCCAGAAATCTTTGATAAATTAATCAATTGGAGAGAATGCAAATCCAAGATACTTAAGCAGCCTTTGGCTAAAATTATAGCAAAAAATATCTTGATTGAAATTTCTAACATTATGCCGGTTACATTGTCTGAACTTAAATCTGTTAAAGGTTTTACTGATAGTAAAATAAAGCAATTTGGAAAGGAAATTCTGGATATTACCAACTCATACTCAGAAGATGATTATTTTGATGAACCTTAAATTTTTGCTTATACTTTTATTAAACTACTAAGATATTATCTCAATCAATAAGATCTGTTGCTTCTATTTTAAAGGCAGGTAATAAGTCTTTTGGATTTACTTTTATTTGCATACCTCTGATTCCTGCACTAATAAATATAAAATCATAATCATCACAGCTGCTGTGTATATATGTCGGATAAGACTTTTTCATTCCAATTGGAGTACACCCACCTCTTATATAACCGGTTAAAGGGAGTAGTTCTTTCATTAAAATCATTTCAGCATTTTTATTACCTGAAATCTTTGCTGCTTTCTTAAGATTCAGTTCTGCATTTCCAGGAATAACACAAACAAATATCCCCGTTTTATCTCCTCTGACAACCAGGGTTTTAAATACCTGTTCTACATTTTGATTCAGCTTTGCTGCAACACTTGTTGCACT
>CAYXJA010000200.1:0-1840 GCA_964465425.1 uncultured Prolixibacteraceae bacterium
ATTTTATAAACCTTTGGAACTGTTTCTGTTCCGTAAGCCATTGATCCTATTGCTTGTATGCCTCCAATCTTAAATATATTCGTTACTCCTGCAAGATGTGCACTGAAAAGTATTGCGGGATGAATTTTCCCGTCTTTTTGTGGCGGAGTGCAAAGAATTATTTCCTTGCAACCTGCAATATTTGCCGGAATAGCAAGCATCAATACTGTTGAAAAGAGGGGGGCAGTGCCACCCGGAATATATAGTCCGACTTTTTCGATTGCTACACTTTTTTGCCAGCACTTTACGCCTGGTTGTGTTTCAATTATCCTTGATTCAAAGCTTTGCGACTTATGAAATTTGAAAATATTCTCCGCAGCCTTTTCAATAGCTTCTTTTAATGAATTATCAATCAGGCTTAACCCTTCTTTTATTTCTTCATCACTTACAACGAAATTATCCAGTTCAACTTTGTCGAATTCTACTGAAAATCGGGAAACAGCTTTGTCTCCTTTGCTTTTAATTTCATCAAGTATTGCTTTTACTTTTTCATTTAATGATGAAGTTTCAATAACGGGGCGCTTAAGAATATCTGCCCATGTATTTTTATCAGGATATTCAATTAGTTTCATAAGCGGCAAATTTACAAGTAAATTCTTATATTATCATTTTTTCTATAGGGAGTACCAATATGCCTTCTGCACCTAAAGCTTTCAGGCGTGAAATGTTTTCCCAAAAATATTTCTCTTCAATTACTGAATGTAAAGAGCTCCATCCTTGTGTAGCAAGAGGCATTATTGTCGGACTTTTCATTCCCGGTAAAATTTCAATTATCTGATCAAGATGTTCATTAGGGGCGTTGAGCATAATGTACTTCTTTCCTCTTGATCTCTCAACCGATTCGATCCTGAATATCAACTCGTTTAAGATAGCCAGCTTTTCTTCAGAAAGTGATGGACTACCAATTAAAACAGCTTCAGAAGTTGTAACTACTTCCACTTCCTTTAATCCATTGGAAACTAGAGTTCCTCCTGAGCTTACTATATCAAAAATTCCATCAGCAAGACCAATACCAGGAGCAATTTCTACAGAGCCATTTATGACATGAATATCGGCGTTTATGTTTTTTTCCTTAAAGAATTTATTTAGTATTCCCGGATAAGAAGTTGCAATCGTCTTATTATTAAACCATTCAACACTTTTATAATCCTCTCCCTTTGGAATTGCAAGAGATAGTCTGCATTTGCTGAAACCAAGTCGTTTGTGGAGAACTACATGTTTATCTTTTTCAAGCATTTCATTTTCGCCAACAATACCAACATCAGCAACACCATCAGAAACAGTTTGCGGGATATCGTCATCTCTAAGATATAAAACTTCAATCGGGAAGTTTTTTCCGGCTGAAATGAGTTGTCTTTTTCCAACTATCAGTTTAATACCACATTCATCAATTAAACTGACTGACTCTTCATTCAAACGACCTTTTGTTTGAATTGCTATTCTTAAAATTTCGCTCATAATATTTATAAAAAAGGCTTACCATTGGTAAGCCTCGTATGTTTATTTCTTTTTAACAGACATATCTTTATAGCCTACCTCGTAGAAGGATATAATGAAAACCATGATGATGTCTGCCTAACTTTGTCATTGCATTGAATATAAGTGTCTACAATTATAACGATAATTTGCAACTGAGCTTCATTATTAATTAATAAATTTTAAAAAATTCAATTAATTTAACTTGAAAGTAAAAATAAAGTAGTCTTTTTCTGAAAAAGAAGTGCAATATATATTAGTTAAATGAACACTAGTTTTAGGGTAGAACAATATAGTACAAATACATACCATGTTAATACCACAT
>CAYXJA010000200.1:1850-2764 GCA_964465425.1 uncultured Prolixibacteraceae bacterium
ATTCAATTAATTTAACTTGAAAGTAAAAATAAAGTCGTCTTTTTCTTAAAGAAATAAGTGATTTGAATAACTATTGTAGATACTAGGTTTAATATATCATACTTACTTAATCAGTCGTACCAGATTGGGGCTGTATCAAAAGTAATTTTAAGGTCATGAGATTTCAATATTTGCTTTTCATTTCAGATACCAACCCGAATAAAAAAGGCTCATTTTGACCTTTTGAGACAGCCCCTCTATGCTATGAATCGGAGTTGGTATAGAATTATATTTTTCAGGTATGAATAGAGAAGGGTTTTTACTTTTCTGACCGGTGGATTATTTTTTTCAGATATTTAATTCAGGATACATTTTTCAGTAAACAACAATTTAACAGTAGTAAGAAAATCTCTTAATTGTTAATGTAATATATCCTAAAAACAAAATTAAAATGTATTTTGCAGTAGGATTGTATTATAGTTTTAAAATATAGAGGTATGGCAAGATTTGGTAAAGATGGCAGGTTGGTTATTCCATTGAATGAGAGAGAACAGCGATTAAGGAACAGAAAGCAAATAGAGAATAAAGTCAGGTATGAAGTTACTGAAGCCTATTGTCCAAATGGTTGCAACATTATTGATAAGGAAAATTTAATCAATGGTTTTCCCGGATTGAGATTAAAATTCAAGAGAGAGGGTGCGGAAGGCGAATTTGTTATTTCTGCTATTGAAGGCGATTTTGATAAAATAATTCTAAAGGGGGAATTGATCAACGGCGTAAAAGATGAATTATTTTGCCCTCATTGTGGAGTGATGTTTGAAAAACTAGTTGATTGTAATTGTAGTCTCGGAGCCGAAATGGTTGTTGTCGGGCTAACTCCGAAGTTGAATTTTAATGAAGCGATTACCTTTTGCAATGTTACGGGTTGTTCAAAC
>CAYXJA010000201.1:0-2689 GCA_964465425.1 uncultured Prolixibacteraceae bacterium
TTTTTCTTCAAGGAGATAAATAAAAAAGTATTGAATTCAATGCTTGGTTTTGCAGCAGGAGTAATGATAGCAGCTAGTTTCTGGTCATTATTAAATCCGGCAATATCAATGGCTGAAGAGATTGGAATTACTCCCTGGGTACCAGCCCTTGTTGGCTTTTTATCGGGAGGTGGCTTTCTTTATTTAATCGACAGGCTTCTTCCCCACCTTCACATGGGATTAGCAAGAGATAAAGCTGAAGGAATAAAAACATCATGGCAAAGGAGCATTCTTCTTGTTTTGGCAATAACACTACACAACATACCGGAAGGATTAGCAGTTGGCGTTGCTTTCGGCGCTTTGGTAAACAATGCAGATGCAGGAATGATATCCGGAGCAATAGCTCTGGCAATAGGTATTGGACTTCAAAACTTTCCTGAAGGAGCAGCCGTTTCGATACCTTTAAGAAGAGAAGGATTTTCAAGATTAAAAGCATTCAATTACGGGCAGCTTTCAGGAGTAGTAGAGCCTGTAGCGGGTGTGGCCGGAGCAATTCTTGTATCTTCAATGACAAACATGCTTCCATATGCCTTATCATTTGCTGCAGGAGCAATGATTTATGTCGTAGTAGAAGAACTTATTCCTGAATCGCAAAGAGGAGATGAAACCGACCTTTCAACAGTTGGAACGATAATTGGCTTTGCCACAATGATGTTGCTGGATGTTGCTTTAGGGTAATTCATTATACATAAGTCCTTTAATTTTAAACTGAATTTTGGAAAAATAAATAATTATTCATGGTAATCTCTGATATCATAAATTACAAATTAAAAGGTAAGGTCTGGATTGAGATAAATGATAAAACACTTATTGGAGAAGGAAAAGTTATCCTACTTATAAAAACTGCGGAATTTGGATCATTAAGAAAAGCAGCTGAGGCTACCGGAATATCATACCGCCAAGCATGGTATAGCATAAACAGGATGAATAGTGTGGCTGAATTTCCTCTTATACAACTCAAACATGGCGGAGAAAAAGGAGGAATTGCAAAACTTACTGAATATGGCGAAAAGGTTATTTCAGCATATAAAAAAGCTGAAGAAGAATTCGGTAATTTTCTTGATAATCAAACAGGAAATTTGAATTTAAATCAATAAACATTTTAACAATCACTTTGAAGTCTTGTTTCTATTATATACTTTCAACTCCGTTATTCCTAAATTGAATAACGGTTAATTATAAAATAATAATAGAACTATGAAAAGGCTTTTACCTTTTATTCTTTTCACGATAATACTACTTAATACTAATGCTCAGAGTAAAATCGATTCTTCTGATTTAAAAAACATGACTTTTGAATTAGGGGAAATAATTGTTTCCAAAGTTATGGATAAAGAAACAATCCCTTTGTCTGAAATGAAGAAGTACAATTCTAATGATGTCAGCACATCGTTAAGAACCTTACCTTCTGTAATGTATTATAACAGCGGTTCCAGAAATGAAAGCATGGTTTTTATAAGGGGATTCGATATTAGAAGTGTACCGGTTTTTGTGGATGGCATTCCAGTTTATGTGCCATATGACGGATATGTCGACCTTGCCAGGTTCACCACTTTTGATATATCAAGAATAGATGTTTCAAAAGGATACTCATCTATAATGTATGGAGCCAACACCTTGGGAGGGGCAATAAATCTGGTTGGCACTAAGCCTGCAGAAAAGCTTGAAGTAAAAGTAGAAGCAGGAGTAATGAGCGGAAACGGTTACATTTCAAGAGTTGGTATTGGAAGCAACCTGGGAAAAATATATATGTCTGCAAATTTTTCAATAATTGACAAAATGTATGTGCCGCTATCAGAGCACTTTGACACAATAGCTCTTGAAAAAAATCACAAGCTGGACAATTCATTCAGCAAAGATTTAAAAGGAAGCTTTAAAATTGGTTTTACTCCCAACGAATCAGATGAATACAGTATTAATTATTCAATTTCACATGGAAATAAGGGTAATCCTATTTACCTTGGAAATGACCCCGATACAAAAGTGAGATATTGGCAATGGCCAAACTGGGATAAGCAAAGCATTTATTACATATCGAAAACTGCATTAAACAAGGTTTTAAATCTCAAAATCAGAATATTTTACGATGAATTTAAAAATAAAATAAGCAGCTATGATGATAATACATACACTTCTCAGACAAAAAAGTCATCTTTCAACAGTTATTATAGTGATTACACTTTAGGTGGAAATATTGAATTAGGATACAATATCTCAGAAAACAACTCGCTAAAGATGTCCGTTCACTTCAAAAATGATAATCACAGGGAAAACAATGAAGGAGAGCCGGTAAGACATACCGCGGATAACACAGTATCAATCGGAATTGAAAACATTTATATCCCTTCAAATAAAATAACAATTATACCCGGAGTAAGTTATAACATTAGGAATAGTATTAAAGCAGAAGATTATGATTCGAAGAATAAAACTATAAGCTTATTACCTAAGAACTCTAATGATGCAGTTAATGCACAGATAGCAACTTATTATAGTTTTTCCCGAACAATCAAAACAAATCTCAATATTGCTTACAAAAACAGGTTTGCTACAATGAAAGACCGATATTCATACAGAGCAGGAAGTGCAATACCAAATCCTGACCTGATAAGTGAATCGGCATTGAATATAGAACTTGGGAGTGATTTTT
>CAYXJA010000202.1:0-2687 GCA_964465425.1 uncultured Prolixibacteraceae bacterium
ATAATGTTTATTCCTGTTCATGAAAGGTTTTCAAGGAAAAGGGAAATTGATGCAAGGAAGTTATACTTTGAATATGCATGGATTGATTTTCAAAAAGCAGCTCAGCGTTCAAACAGTTATAATTACGAGACACAAAGTTATGGCGGAGGTATAAAAGACCGTTCAGATTTTATTGTAAGGGAAAGAGTAAATGTGTATCCTGATACTTTATGTTGGATAAGAGATTTTACATATTCATATAATGAGCCATGGACCAGTAAGTATTTCTGGCATCCTGGTTTTGACGATTATCCTGCAGTAGGAGTATCATGGGAGCAGGCAAATGCTTTCTGTCAATGGAGAACTAAAATGCAGAACGACTTTTTTTCCGGAACAGGAGAGGCAACGGTTCAGGATTATAGACTTCCAACTGAATTTGAATGGGAGTTTGCTGCAAGAGGGGGATTACAAAATTCAATGTATCCTTGGGGAGGTTATTATTCAAGGAATCAGCTTGGTGAATTTATGGCAAACTATAAACCGATGCGAGGTAATTATATTGAAGACGGAGGTTTAGCAACAATGAAAGTTGCCAGTTATCCTCCTAACGATTTTGGATTATATGACATGGCCGGAAACGTTGCAGAGTGGACAAGTGATGCATATGATGAATTATCACTGGCTGTGGTAAATGAATTAAATCCCGATTTTAAATACAATGCACAGTATAACGATCCTCCTGCACTTAAGAGAAAGGTTATACGTGGCGGATCGTGGAAAGATGTTGGTTTATATATTCAAACATCGAAACGCACATATGAATATTTGGATTCAGCAAAATGTTTTATTGGATTCAGATGTGTGCGCTCATCATTTGGTAATGATTTTTAACAGAAATAATGATTTAAATTTAGCAGTATGAATTTTGGGGACTTCTTACATTCAAAAAGGTGGAGACTGATACAGAACTATATTTATAGTTGGGGGGCTTCTGTGGTGTTGATTGGTGCTCTATTTAAACTTGAACATCTTCCTTATGCAGGGACTTTATTAGGAGTTGGTATGTCAATTGAAGCAATTATCTTTTTTGTTTCAGCATTTGAGCCTCTAATGGAATTACCTGATTGGAAAAAGGTGTATCCGCAAATGAGGACAGGAGATGAAAATCCGAGAGAACTTGAAATTTATAATATTCTTGATGAAAAGTATTATAGATTAGGTGGAGGAGGATCCGGAGGAGGAGATGGTATTTCCGTTAAAGATTTGTCAGAAGGGCAACTTAAGAAACTTTATGATAGTTTTGACAAATTATCCAAGACGGCAAATGAACTTAAAGATATTTCAGGCGCAACTATTGCAACTGATGCTTTCGTAAAGAATCTGAATGAAGCAGCACAGTCTATTGGTAAGGTTGTTGAATCGAACAAAACTGTGTCTGAAGAAATGGGGAAAAGTGTTAAAGAAATTTCTGAATCATATAAAACTGCAGCGCACAATCTTAAGGCATCGAGTGATAAAGCTTCTGAAGAGATAAGCTTAAATGTAAAAGATTTATCTGCCTCTGTTAAAATAACATCAGAGAGCATGAAATCATCAGGAGCTAAGTTTTCTACTGAAATCGAAAAGACTAGTGGAGAATTTGCGAAAAATTTGAACGCATCAGCAAGTGAAATGGCTGATTCCTATAAGAAACTTGCTGAAATAATGACCGGAGGTTTCAAGGGAATAGAAAAAAGTTCAACTCATTATGTAGATAATATTGAAAAGGTAAATAAGAATCTATCTGCCCTTAATACTGCTTATGAAATGCATTTGAAAGGTGCCGGAAAGGTTGAAGAGATGGTTAAACAGTATTCCAGCAGTGTCGGAGAAATTGGAAAATTGCTTAATACTTCTGTTGAAGAAACGCGAAGATTCAACGAAAATACTAAAGAAATTAATGAAAACATCCAGGCGTTGAATAAGATATATGGTAAAATGCTTGGAGCATTAAATAGTAAAAAGTAACCAGGGCAGGATATGGGAACCAAGAATTGTCCGGAAACTCCTCGGCAGAAAATGATTAACATGATGTATTTAGTGCTTACTGCAATGTTAGCATTAAATGTGTCAAAAGAAATTTTAAATGCCTTTAAGATTGTTGATTCGAGCTTATTAAAGACATATAGTAGTTTTAATAGTAAGAATGCTTCATTGGTAGGAGATTTTGATAGGGCTTATGAATTGAATAAAGATAAAGTCGGAAAGTGGCGAGATTTAGCACGGGAAGTTCAAAAAGAGACTGACGATTTGATAAATTATATCATAGAGACAAAAGAGATGCTTGCTAATAAATCTGGGGCTTATGTAAAAGAACCGGATGAAAATATTGGTACGGAGGATGCTTTTATCGTTGGATTAAATAAGGATACTATAATTATAAAAAGTCAGGAAGACTTGAATGCATCTCCTGAAGTGATGTTAACAAAAGGGAGGGGTAAAGAGTTGCAGGATAAAGTAAACCTTTACAAAAAAAGAATTTCAGAGCTTGTTGGCGACAATTCAATGATAGTGGAGAGTTTAAATCAGACACTTGATGTTGATGATCCTGAAAGAGGAAATTTAAAAATGGAGAATTCCCAGAATACAAATTATAGGACATGGCCACAAAAGAATTTTGAAGCTTGTCCTGTAATAGCCAGTCTTACATTGCTATCAAAATTACAAAT
>CAYXJA010000203.1:0-1091 GCA_964465425.1 uncultured Prolixibacteraceae bacterium
CAGGTTGCCTTAAATGGTTTTGAGGGAGGAATCGAAGGTCCATTGTTTAAAAAGAACAAAGGCTCCTACCTTATAAATTACCGTTATGCATTTCTTGATATACTTCAAAATATGGGACTTGACATTGCAGGAGGCGTTGTTCCTTCATTCACAGATCTAAGCTACAAATTCAACCTGCCCACAAAAAATCTTGGAACTTTTTCACTTTTCGGTCTTGGGGGTCTTGATGATGCAACTGCTTTGGCTAATCAAAGTACAGATGAGTTTAATCCTGTAAGAAATACAAATCTGAAATGTGTTAATGAGATGGGCGTTACAGGATTGAACCATAAAATAGTATTCGGAGATAAAGCCAATCTGCAGTCAACTGTTTCTGTATCCGGACAGTACATGTATATAGGTCTTGACACAATAATGCCCGACAATACAAAACTGCTGTTTTATTCTTCACGTTTAAGGGAAAATCAGGTGACAGCTTCAACTCGTTACACACATAAGTTAGATTCAAGAAATACATTTTCAGCAGGGTTATCATACAAAGACAAATCTATCAGCCAGAAAGATAAAGCAAGAGTCAAAGGACATTACATAACAATCATGTTTCTTGAAGATGAGCATCTTAGATTGCTTCAGGGATTTGCAGAATGGAAACACAGGTTTACAAATGAAATAAGTTTTTACACAGGCCTGTTTTCACAGTATTTGTTTCTGAACAAAACAAAAACAATAGAGCCGAGACTGGGATTTAACTGGAATATCAACAAGCAGCACTCATTAAACATTGGTTATGGAATACACTCCCAGACACAGTCGCTGCCTTTATATTTCCACATGTCGCACAATGAAAAACTTACAAAGTACTGGTATACATGTAAAGATTTGGATCTCACAAAATCGCAGCACTTTATTGTTGGTTATAACAATAAGTTTTCACCCGACTGGAACTTAAAAATTGAAGGGTATTATCAATACATCTGGGATGTGCCGGTAGAACCCCGTCCTTCGATATTCTCAGCACTCAATCTTGGCGCAACATACTTCAATGGAGTACTTGATCAGGATAGCCTCGTAAATGAAGGATTAGGATCAAA
>CAYXJA010000203.1:1191-2685 GCA_964465425.1 uncultured Prolixibacteraceae bacterium
GGGAAGCTTCTGTTCTGGCTGGAGAACCGGTATATGATGATCTGAAGTCATATTCGGAAAGGAGCAAGGATTATTTTAAAATTGACAGCAAAGTCACCTTAAGCCACAACTTCAACCATGTGACTTTTGATGTATCAGCCGAAGTTTTAAACATTACAGACGAGAAAAACATATTTTCAGAAACCTTTGATCCAAAGACAGGAACAACAAGCTATACATATCAGCAGGGAATATTGCCAACAGCAATTCTACGCCTTACGTTTTAGAAAGTTAAAGTTGTTTTTCATCAGGGAAAATAGTAATTTTAGTTATCTGAATTTAATATTACCATTAAGAATAAAAGGATATGAAGACTAGAAAAATTTCAACCATATTAACCGGGTTATTCCTGGTTTTCTCATTCACAAGTTGTGAATTGATAGAAAATTTTGACTTCGCCTCATTATTTGATGGGACTGGTACAACTGATATTTTTGGAGGTAAGCAACTTGAAGCTGAAGATGCCAAAATAGAGATGGAAGCTGCAAGCTCAGAAGTATCAGACACCAAGGATTTCATGCTGGAATGTACAGGGTTTGCCACAATGAATTACTTTCTTGATCTTGAGTCCGGTATAAGTTTTAAATCCGGAGCAAAATCAGCGTTGATTTTCAACAAGGAATCAATGATGGAAAAAGTATTTGGATATACTGATCATAAAGGTTCACTTAAATCAACAAATGAAGATGAAGAAGAAATGTATGGAATATGGGAGTATGATTTTGATGAAGAAGAGTTTGTGAAAACGGGAGAAAGTAATTCCTATAAGAAATATAAATTCCCTGCCAACGAAAATGATTTCATGAATAGAAAACTCAATGCTGAATTGACGTTTGATGATCTTGATTACGTAGAGATTTCATCTGTAGATGAAGTAGGTGGTTATACAACTCCGGAGAATTACCCTACAAATGCTGAGATAATTCTGAAGGTCAACAATGTTACAGAATTAACAGGAGACTACGTAGCAAAATACAACGATACAGGAAAGCCCACCTCTATAAAATCCAATATGGAATCATGTGAATATGTATTCAACATGAACTTTTCGGGTAGCGGAACCGACTACACTTCAACCTTAAGTTTTAAGCTTGGCAACGAGCTGAAGCTTGGCTATGACATGAACATTAAATACACAAAAGACCTTGAAGATACAGAAAGCATAAAAGGCACAGTAACAACAAGTCCGGTTAAATACGTATGTGACATAAAAGTAAAGGCAATAATTGATGAAATAGACAAAGCAGATGAATCCGAAAGTGATCCGGATATTGATGTTATCAATTCAAACCTTAAAATTGAAGTCTATCAGATAGATCAGGATGCAAAAATAGGAACTGTTGAATTAATTGAACAAGAAGATCCTGATTATGAAGACGAAACAGAAATCAATCTTGTAATAGTATACAAAGACGGATCAACTCAATTATTAAGCGAAGTATTTCCTTTTCTTGA
>CAYXJA010000204.1:0-2642 GCA_964465425.1 uncultured Prolixibacteraceae bacterium
TTTCATGCTGAAAATGGAAGTTTAATGGATGCTCACATAACACTTGATGCAACATTTTGTGACATTGAAGATAAAAGTATCGTTTTAGCAGATTATCAGCAATATATTGAAAAGAAGAATTTAAATGAGAAGCAGAATTTAAGTGGAAATGAGTTTCAACTTAAAGTATTTCCAAATCCAAGTGATGGTAAGTTTACTATTGAATTACCTGAAGAAGTATCAGATTCTGAAGTTTTAATATATAATATCGCAGGAAGTGAAATAGTACGATTTAAAACCGGGGATCAACTTTCTTTACTTGTTGATATAGAAGGTATAGATAAAGGAATATATTTTATAAAAGTGACCACCAGAAAAGGAGAACATTTCACCCGAAAGATTTTGATAAAATAAAAAAGGTTGTCTTTTAAGACAACCTTTTCCTGGTGAGGTACCTGGCGGAATCGAACCGCCGTAATCGGTTTTGCAGACCGGTGCCTAGCCGCTCGGCCAAGGTACCTTTTATTCGCGGGTGCAAATATATCTAAAAAAATCTTTCAACAAAAGAAACCGGGAAAATAAGCTTAAAAATTATCTGGACATTGTTACGCTAACTTTTTTAATTTGTCCTCCCATCGGTGGATTAATCTTTGAAACTTTAATAGTAGCTTTTTCTATAATATTGAATTCCAGATATAGTCTGTCCAGAATACGTGAACAGATATTTTCGAGCAGAAAAGATTTCTGGTCCATTTCTTTTTTTATGAGATTATAAACCTTTTGATAATCCAAAGCATCATTTAAGTTGTCAGTTAAACCGGCTTTTTTGCAATTTGTCTCCAAAGATATATTTACAAGAAATTTGTTTCCTACTACCTGTTCTTGTTTGAAGTGCCCGTGAAAGGCATAAAACTCCATTCCTTCGATTTCAATAATTCCCATGATGTATAATAATTCGATACGAAATTATATGTTTGGTTTCGTTATGGCAAATCAATCTGTCTAAAATGTGAAATTGTATTTTATACTTTTCATTTTTCATTCAAATATTCAGATAGTTCATCAAATCGTTTAACTTTGTTTTCCTTAAAATTTATGACCATGTCGGAGAATATTAATGATAACATCGAGAGTAGTGTAAAGACCAGAAATTTCATACACTCAATAGTAGAAAATGACCTTATGGAGGGGAAAAACAATAAAAGGGTTCATACCCGTTTCCCGCCTGAGCCTAATGGTTATTTACATATTGGACATGCCAAGGCTATTTGTCTTGATTTTGGAACAGCTGAAAAATTTGGTGGCAAGTGTAATTTGCGATTTGATGATACAAATCCATCAAAGGAAGATACTGAATATGTTGATTCTATTCAGGAAGATGTCAGGTGGTTAGGATTTGATTGGGAAGACAGACTTTATTATGCTTCCGATTTTTTTGACAGGCTTTATGAATTTGCTGTTACATTAATTAAAAGAGGCAAGGCTTATGTTGATGATCAGTCTGCTGAGGTAATTAGTCAGCAAAGAGGAACTCCGACAAGACCGGGAATTGAAAGTCCATTCAGAAATCGTTCAGTTGAAGAAAATATTGATTTGTTTAAAAGAATGAAGAATGGTGAATTCCAAAATGGTGAAAAGGTATTGAGGGCAAAGATAGATATGAGTTCGCCGAATATGCATATGCGTGATCCGCTGATGTACAGGATTATGCATGCTGAACATCACCGGACCGGCAATAAATGGTGTATTTATCCTATGTATGATTTTGCACATGGACAATGTGATTTTTTTGAAGGTATAACTCATTCTCTTTGTACACTTGAGTTTGAAATACACCGTCCATTATATGAATGGTTTATAGATGAATTATCGGATGGTGCATATCGTCCGAGACAGATTGAGTTTTCAAGGCTTAATCTTACTTATACAATGATGAGTAAAAGAAAGCTTCTTCAGCTTGTGGAAGAAAGAATTGTTAGTGGATGGGATGATCCCCGTATGCCAACAATTTGTGGATTAAGGAGAAGAGGTTATACTCCTTCTTCAATAAGAAATTTTGTCGAAAAGGTTGGAATTACAAAGACTGAAGGTATTGTTGATGTTGCGCTTCTTGAACATTCGGTAAGAGAAGATCTTAATAAAACTGCACAAAGAGTGATGGGTGTTTTGAACCCATTAAAAGTTACCATTACAAATTATCCGGAAGGTCAGGTTGAAATGATGGATGCTGTAAATAATCCTGAAGATGAAAGTATGGGGACTAGAAAAGTACCTTTCACGAAAGAATTATATATTGAGAAAGATGATTTCATGGAGAATCCTCCAAAGAAATTTTTCAGACTTTCACCCGGAACCGAAGTCAGGTTGAGATATGCATTTTTTATAACATGTAATGATGTTGTTAAAAATTCGGAGGGAGAAGTAATAGAATTGTTATGTACTTATGATCCGGCATCAAGAGGAGGAAATTCTCCTGATGGAAGGAAAGTTAAGTCAACTCTTCATTGGGTTTCAGCAACAGAAAATATAAAGGCTGAGGTTAGGCTTTACGATAGGTTATTCAATATTGAAGATCCTGCCGGAGATAAGGAAAAAGATTTCAGAGAGCATTTGAATCCTGATTCACTTGATATTTTAAAAGAATGTTATATCGAACCATTTGT
>CAYXJA010000205.1:0-2217 GCA_964465425.1 uncultured Prolixibacteraceae bacterium
TCAATTACCATGTCATATTTTTCCTGCAGGTAATATATTTGGGTTGTATAATATGGGATGAAACCCGCAAACTCCTTGTTATTCTGAAGTTTTGTAAACTCCTGAAGTGCAGTTTCATATTTCCCGTTGAGGTAGTTTATGTACCCCCAATAATATGAAGCTGATTGTGCATATATTGAATTGCTTTTCTTTACTTCAAAGAATGCCTGAGCTGCTTTGTTCATGTCGCCGGCTTCAAAATTGCTGTATCCTATATAAAACCTGTAATCGTCAAGGTCAGATTTCTCAAGTGCCGTTGGCTCTACTTTCTCAAATGTCTTCGATGCTACTTTGTATTTACTATTTGTAAACTGAATCTTGGCAAGCTCAAACCATAACTGGTTTTCCCATGGTGAACCGTAACTCTTTGGCAAATATTCTGTTATTTCGTTTTCAGCAGTCTTGTTGTTTTGTTTCACCAAACACATAAGCCTGTAATAATCAAGATCAAATATTATTGGATCATTGGCATTAAACTGCTCTTTCAAATCCTGAAACATTTTCTCCGCTGCAATGTAATTTGATGTTTGATATAAGTCCTTAGCTTTTGAAAGACTTATATTTTGAATGCTTTTTTGTGAAAAAGCTTGCTGAAAAGAACTTAAAAATAATATTAGAGCTATAGATATTAGCTTATATGACAATTTGTTAACTTTCATAATACTACAAAATAAATTTAGGTAAAAATAAGTATTTAATCCCAAACACCCCATTCATTTTAAATTGAATTCTCAACATTAAACTGTTTATTACTTTATTATAGTATCTGATTTGAATAAAAAAATTTAGTTTTGTGATTAAAATTATTTTATATGGACAGCCTTTATTCTATTTCGGTTACTAATGCTGATATTTTCCAGCGTGAACAGCTGGTGCTTAATGATGTTAATTTTCAGATTAATAACGGTGAATTTGTTTTCCTGATCGGAAAAGTGGGTAGCGGTAAATCAAGCCTGATTAAAACGCTTAATGCCGAAATACCCCTGTATAAAGGTTCTGCTGATGTTGCAGGTTTTAAACTTGAATCTATTAAAAATAAAGATATCCCTTTCTTAAGAAGAAAGATAGGCGTTGTTTTTCAGGATTTTAAACTGTTGACCGATAGGAATATTTACAACAACCTCTTTTTCATTCTTAAGGCCACAGGCTGGACTGACAAGAAAGCCATGGATGAAAGGATTGACATAATGCTTGAAGAAGTTGGCATGAAGGATGTTAAGAAGAAAATGCCACATCAGCTTTCAGGCGGAGAACAGCAACGTATTGTTGTTGCCCGGGCTTTACTTAATAATCCAGATATCATTCTTGCTGATGAACCTACCGGTAATCTTGATTATGACACTTCTGTCGAAATTCTTGATTTATTCAAAAAGATCCACGCTGAAGGCAAAACAATCCTTATGGCTACTCACGATAAGCTTATGATTGAAAAATATCCTTCGCGAACTTTGATTTGTTCTGAAAAGAAAATTTCCGAATCAGATACTAAACCTGAATTACTCGACTTCAGATCTCTTCTCGATTAAAAGATTATAACTTTATATCCTGATAGTTACGTATATATTGAAAGTATAACTGCTTGATGTAGTTATGAAGGTTCTTTTCACCCATAAACAATGGCAACTTCAATAATAACTCATTCGGAAGGTTATGGGTAACGATATAGTAAACATCTGAAGAGCTACCCGCAAATATTCCCGCACCATTATCAACATTAGAATATATCAGAACAGGTTCTGTAAATAATGCAAAACCGCTATTCGATTGTTTGCCTACAGAATTCAAATAAAGATACATTGCCTCTGATACTGATATAAGTTCAACCTTGAAAATGTTGAATGTATACTTCTTGCTTTCTTCGTAATAATACGGATCGTTGTATTTATATTCTGTGTTTAATATTACAGAAAGTCCATATTGCTTGCCATCAAAAAGTTTGTCGTCAAATATTGAAAACCTGTTATATGATGAACCTCCGAAAATGTCTTCTGTATCATCCGTTCCGAATACTGGGTCAGTGGAATTAAAATATCCGGAAGAGTAATTAGGATATACTATAAAGCTATCCTCAATTATTTGTGTAAATGAGAGTGAAGCTATCTCAGATTTTACCCTGTAGAAATTCATTTTACCCGCAGGATCTGAAAAATATAATTTTGCATTCTTTTCTATATAAGC
>CAYXJA010000205.1:2227-2638 GCA_964465425.1 uncultured Prolixibacteraceae bacterium
ATGTGTCAATTTTGTCTATTTTAATTACTTCAGGAATGTCTGTTTCTGCTGTGATTGTTTCAAAACCTTCGGCTTCAATTTGTATGTTATACTTTTTTCCGCTTTCAATTTTTATTGTTTGGTTTTTATATTTTCCGCTTTCAAATTTTGTTGATGTTTGACCCCCCATATTATTCCACTTAACAATAGAGTCAATTTCAGTTATATAAGTAAAGTCAGGATAAGTAGTTTCTCCCTGTCTGAAGGTTATCTTTGCATTTTTCACTGATTCGAAGTACTCCTTATCATCTAATGCAGAGACTGTGTATGTCAGGTCGATGGAAGGAATGCTGTCAGGAGAAAGAAAACAATTTACAACCATCATTGGCTTTAAATCTTTTTCTTCAAATTCTACTATCTTAAGACAACTTG
>CAYXJA010000206.1:0-2623 GCA_964465425.1 uncultured Prolixibacteraceae bacterium
ACCATCATTGGCTTTAAATCTTTTTCTTCAAATTCTACTATCTTAAGACAACTTGTTGTTGTGATAGCAAAAACTACAAAGATTATATATGCTATATTTCTTTTCATGGCCTTTAAAATTTATAAGTGTAAGATATTGAAGGGATAATAGGGAATATGCTTACCTGTATAAGTGCAGGCTTTGAATCTTCATAATAATTGCCGTTATTTTCAACCTCATCCGAATATCCCCAATACAAATAGAACGGATTTTTCCTGTTATACGTGTTATAAACTGATAAGCTTATTGTCCTTGCTCCAAATTTGAATTTCTTATGGAAGTTAACACCTAAGTCAAGTCTGTGATAAGCAGGCATTCTGTAGTTGTTCCTCCCTTCGTAATAAGTTAGGTATTCGTTGTAATACGACCATTCGCTGTTAATTCCTTCATTTTGCTTGATTTTTTGTTTTCCTAGGGTAACAGCATTTCCGGTTCCGTATACCCAGGTAACTCCGGCATCTATATTCTTACTGAATTCATGAGTAAAAGTAATACTGATATCATGACGCCTGTCGTATCTTGCAAAAAACGGCTTGCCAAAATTTATGTTTTCAAACTGGCGCTGCGTCCATGATAAAGTATATCCAATCCACCCGGTTGTTTTGCCAATTTTCTTTTCCAATAATACTTCTCCTCCGTACGACCAGCCTCTGCCAAGCTCCACCTGATCTTCCCATCCCTTTGAAGTGATTGAATATGAAGCTCCGTCCTTATACTCAATCATGTTTTCCATTGTCTTGTAGTAACCTTCTATTGAGAGATCCAGATTCCAAGGGAGAGTGAAGAATGAACCCAAAGCAACTTGATGCGATTTTTGTGGTTTTATCCTTTTTGTCGTTGGAAGCCATAAGTCAGTTGGCAAACTTACCGTCGAACTGCTTAATAAATGTATATTTTGCGACATCATTGTGTATGATGCTTTCAGCGACCAATTTTCAGTTGCCTTAACCCTGATGCTTGCTCTTGGTTCAATTGATGGATAAAAGCAATCCTGTACGTGAAATCCTGAAAAATGTGCTCCCAGATTTATTTTTATTGCATCCCCAATATCAAAATTATCTTCTGCAAATACGAAGAACTCATTTGCGTAAATATTTGGATTACCGATTATTGTGTCGTAATTAAAGCTGTTCTGCTCGTCGTCATTTATTTTGAAATGATTAACTCCCGGTCTGAATGTATGATATATGTAATTAGCCCCGAATTTTATCGAATGTATCGGATTAGGGAAGTAATCAAACTCAGCTTTTGCAGATATATCCTCAATTCCTGAAAAGAATTTAAACATATCGCTCGTGCTTTTATTTGTTGTTGTGTTTTTATTTGAATAATCAAATCCAATGTCAAAATTATATTTGCTGTATGTTAAGATGAAGTTGCTGAACAATTTGCTGGAAATTACGTAATTCCAACGAAGAGCACCTGTGCCGTTTCCCCAGCTTATATTGGCATCTTCCTTTGTGATATACTTAATATTATCGTTATAATATTCATCTTCATTGTTCATGTAAAACTTGTCGTCTCCGAAATATCCGCTTAAATACAAGCGGCTTTTTTCAGAAAATATATGATTCAATTTAACATTGAGATCGTAGAAATAATAACCTGCACTTAGCTCATTGTTATTGGTCCATTTAAGGTAAGGCTGGATAAGTGCATCTGCATAAGTTCTTCTTCCTGAGATAATAAACGATGTTTTATCTTTAATAATCGGACCTTCAAAAGAAAACCGTGAAGAAATAATTCCTACTGAAGCTTCTCCATGAAATTTCTTTAAGTCACCTTCTTTCATGTTGATATCTATCACCGACGACAACCTTCCTCCGAAACGGGCGGGGAACCCTCCCTTATATAGCTTCACCGTTTTAAGTGCTGAAGGATTGAATACGGAGAAAAACCCAAAAAGGTGGTTGACATTATAAATTGGAACGCCGTCGAGCAGGAATAGGTTCTGATCAGGTCCGCCTCCTCTGACATACATACCGCTTGTTCCCTCTGCTCCTGACTGAACGCCCGGTAATAGTTGCAAAACCTTCAATAAATCAGGCTCTCCAAGTATAAGTGGTACCTTCTGCACTTGCTGAATGGGTAATTCAACAACACTCATTTCAGTGTTTTCAATTTTATTGCCTCCCTTGCCATAAACGGTAACTTCTTCAATGGCATCCTGCAGTTCAAGCCCTACTGATATTGTAGTGTCTTTTTGAAGATTTATGAAGATATCTATAGATTTGAATCCAACAAATGAATAAGTTAACTTTTTGGCCCCCTTTGGAAGTGTTAAACTGTAGAAACCGTAAGTGTTTGTTGTTGTTCCTTTATATGCTTCAGGATCAACTACGTTGGCACTTATTAACCTTTCGCCTGAAGCCTTGTCATAGACATAACCGCTGATTGTTGCTTTCTGACTGAATATCTGTATTGATAAGAAGGAAAGAACAAACAGAAAGAAGGTTTTTTTCATATATTGTTTTTAGGTGATATTTCTGCAAAAATAATTCAAATCAAATTTATCAATAAATCCAATATAAATTGATGAACAATAAATAAAATTGGTTGCTTTCATTATTGAGAAAACTCGATT
>CAYXJA010000207.1:0-2554 GCA_964465425.1 uncultured Prolixibacteraceae bacterium
TTGTAACAGGTTTGTATACCGGATTCAAAAATCCACTGTAAGGTGCAATATTAAGCTTTTTATATCTGGCAAGAACTTCTTTGTGTAATTCAGTATCCACTTTAACTGCATAATTTTCTACCAGATTATTTGCTCCGTTAAAGTCTCCTTCTGATTTAATCCTTTGAACTTCTGCCAATAACTGACCAAATAAATTACGAAGTTTTACATAGTCATTAATTACAAAATAAGTCTTTCCATCTTTTACTATCCTTTCAATAACCTTTTCATCAGCTCCTTTTTCAAATACCCATTTGGAAATTAATTGCCTGTTTCTCATGTGCGACTGCTCGATGTTTTTACCCGGTTCAATCCTGGTAAGCTGCGTTATCATACCATTCCTGATGTAATCATCATAAGCAGCCTTATAGGCTACTTTATCAGGGAAAAGTCCAAGCTCAATCATCTTTTCATCACCCATATAGTATAGTGCAAAAAGATCAGCTCTTGTCTCTTCTATTACTAATCCATAGGCTTTAAGCTCATCACCTGACACTCCGGGTAATAACTGCCCTGAACCATGTCCCAGGCATTCATGCATATCGGTATGAAGAACATCACCAATGAAACCATATTTTTTTTGAGCTTCAACTTCTTCGTTGGAATAACAAAATTCTTCAAGAAAACCATTTCCCAAAGCAGCCTGATCATATGAATATACTATGTTTTCAATTGTAACTGATTTTGATCCGTGTTCTTTTCTAATCCAATCGGCATTAGGAAGGTTAATTCCTATTGGAGTTGCAGGATAGCAATCGCCCGCCAGCATTGCGGCTGTAATAACTTTAGCAGATACTCCTTTAACAACCTCTTTCCTGAATCGCGGATCAACAGGTGAATTACTTTCAAACCATTGGGCATTTTCACTAATTATTTTAGTACGATTTGTTGCTTCAAGATTAATAAAGTTAACCAGACTTTCCCATGCTCCCTTATATTGCAACGGGTCACCATATGTTTCTGTAAAGCCATTTACAAAGTCAATTCTTGACTGATCGTCTTTAAGCCATGCGATATTGAATTCATCAAAGGTTTTTAAATCTCCGGTCTTATAATACGAAATAAGAAGACTTATTATATTCTTCTGTTTGTCATTTTCAGCAACAGTCAAAGCTTTCTCGAGCCAGAAAACTATCTTTTCAATGGCAGCAGAATATTTCCCTCCTACTTTCCATACTTCTTCATAAATCTTCCCGTCCTTTTTTACCAGAGTGCTGTTAAGTCCGTATGAAACAGGCTGACTGTCGCCGGGAATTTTCTTTGATGCAATGAATTCCTCAACCTCTTTCTGTGTAATACCTCCTGAATAATAATTGTTTGCAGAAGTAAGAATAAGATCTTCACCATCTGCCTGATTTACTCTTTTATTATCAACTTCAGGATTAAAAATTACACTGTCCAACAGTGCAAGCAATTCAGCCTTAGTTTGTCCTTCTTTTAGCGGAAGCTTATCTTCGCTTATATCCTGCATAATAGTGTTGAAATACTCAACCGGAAAACCCGGATCTATTTTATCAGCTGAATAATGATGGTGTATTCCGTTTGAAAACCAAACTCGCTTAAGGTATACTTCGAATTTTTTAAAATCTTCTGATGTGCGATCTCCTTTATAATCACTGTAAATAGCTTCAAGTGTACGCCTGATAACCAGATTATATTTATAATTCTGATCGAAAAGGATGTCCCTGCCCTCTGCAGCAGCCTGAGATAAATAATAAAGCAGTTTCTTTTGATCAAGACTTAAGTCGTCAAATCCGGGAACCTGATATCTCAATATCTTAATGTCTGAAAACTGCTCCACTAAGAATTGAAAATCATCTTTATCCTTCACTTCTTCTTTATGTTTACACCCTGTAGTCATAATAATTACTGTAAAAATTGAAATTAAAATATATCGTTTCATAATTCTGAATTTTTAAAAAGAATTTGCAAATCTAACAATTCAAGTGTTTAAAAAGATTAATATAAATCATCAAATGTCAATCAGGAAATGCAAAAAAGATGTTTCTTTTAAATTTATCCAAACCTATTCTTTTAATTGCAGATTTCTTAAAAATATTATTGAATTCATTTGCATCCAAATCCTTAAGCCTTTTAATATTCGGATTTTGTATTTCCTTAAATATTTTAAATTCTTCTACTCTATGATGCCTCAAATTTATATTCCAAGGACATATATCCTGACATGCATCACAACCATATACCCTACTCCCTATTTTTTCATGCATCCCGTCAGGCAAATCACCATCACTTTCTATTGTCAGATATGAAATACATTTAGTAGCATTTAGAATGTATGGTTTTACAAAAGCGCTAGTTGGACAAGCTTTAAGACATTTGTCGCAAATCCCGCAATACTCACCAATGAATGGCTCATCATATTCAAGCTCAATGTCAATAATCAATTCCCCAATGAAAAAAAAAGATCCAAATTCTTTGTTGATCAACAGTCCGTTTTTCCCGATCCAACCAAGACCGGCCTTTACTGCTCTAGCCTTTTCCAATACAGGAGCTG
>CAYXJA010000208.1:0-2537 GCA_964465425.1 uncultured Prolixibacteraceae bacterium
CAAACTTAAAGGAGACGAGCTTGATAAAGAATTTTCAAGGAAGGAGAAATAGAAGATTAAGCCTCCGCCCTTCACAAAAACTCCAACACCTGCGCTTCTGGTTTCATATCCGAGATAACCTCGAAACTTATAAAAACTGTATACCAATTTCAGGAAATATTACTCCGGAATATGTTCCTTTTCACCTACACCAAATCCATACCAAGTTCTGCCCAAGTTCTGCCCAAGTTCTACCGAGACCTCTTTTAAAATTGTCCCTTTTTGCATGAATTTAGGTTGGGGTACGAATGTGGTCATTTTAATCTCCACCTCCCCTTCTTCCCATTTCACCCTCTTTATTTCCCATTTGATTAAAATTTATTTTTATCCCACTTTATCAAGTAATATGTTTGTGTCGCATTATTATATTATTAACGATATTTACATTGCTTTTTAAAATAACAACCTGATATATGACACCATCAATATTCAATAAGAAAAAAAGATCTGCAGAATTATTCAACGACAGATGGATAATGCTGATTGGTGTTCTTATAACAGGAATTACCCTGCCTCTGGTCTTTGGCATGAGAGAAGATAATCCCGAATTCGTTAAGTGGATTCTGATTTCTGTGCTTATTACTTTTTTATGTTGGGGCATTACCCGTTGGGTTGGAACTTATTTATGGAAGAAGGTACCCTGGAATAAAAATCCCTTACTGCACATCGCATCTGTTATTGCCTATATTATTGTTTTTACTGCCATAATAATAGGCATGGTTTATTTCTTAAATCTCATGGTTGACGGAAAACAGGATAACTACTGGGAGACCCATTGGAATTTTCATCTGGCTATTTTTATTGTCTTCGTCTTCTCAGTCACTGTTCATGAAGCTATTTACCTTTTCTTCCTTTGGAAAAAAGAACTTACACGCTCAGCCGATCTTGAAAAAGAAAATATACGTTCTAAATTCGAAGCACTTAAAAACCATGTTAACCCACACTTCCTATTCAATAGTCTAGGAACACTCTCCTCTCTTATTAATACTGATCAGAAAAAGGCAACCAGGTATGTCAATGAGTTTTCAAAGATTTACAGATATTTTCTTGAGGTAAATAACAATGATTTAATTACTATCGGCGAAGAAATTGACTTTATCAATTCTTACATTTTCCTGCAACAGATAAGATATGGTGAAGGGTTTTCTTTTAAAAACAACATTGATAAAAAGTATTACCCTTCATTTATTCTGCCCTTAACTTTACAATTACTGATTGAGAATGCTTTAAAGCATAATGCAATGACACCTTCTTCGCCCTTGAATATTGAAGTTTTTGTTGATGAGAAGAAACAAGCTCTTATCGTTAAGAATAACCTGCAAACCCGTAATGTTGAAGACTCTACCAAAACCGGTTTGGTAAATCTCCAGCAACGCTACCTGAATTTTGTCGGGAAAAACATTTCTTTCCAACAAAGCGATTATACTTTTATTGTTGAAATACCTGTTTTAACTAATGAAGCATGAAGGCAATAATTATAGAAGATGAACTCCCGCAAGCACAACATTTGCAGTTTCTCCTTTCAGAGATTGATATGGAAATTGAAACAATTATTCCATCCGTTTCAGAAGCCGTAAAATACTTGACAGCTAACCGGGTTGATCTTATTTTCCTCGACATTCATTTGTCAGATGGATTGTGTTTTGAAATATTTGATAAGGTAACTATTACTTGCCCGGTGATTTTTACTACTGCTTACGATAAATATGCAATTCAGGCTTTTAAACACAATGGTATTGATTATATCCTTAAACCTGTTTCAAAAGATGAGCTTGCCAATAGTATTACCAAATTCAAATCGCTTTCTGCCTCATCAACTGATTATTCGGCTTTGATGAATTCAATTAAACTCCTGGCTGCTAAATCATCTGCTTATAAAAAAAGGTTCATTAGTCAGGCAGGTAATAAACTTCGTATTGTTACTGACAACGACATTGCTTATTTCTATGCTTTTGAAGGAGGCGTTTATATAAAAACACGGAAAAACGATAACCTTCTGATAGATGAGACTCTTGAAAATATCGAAAAGGAAATCGATCCTTATGATTTTTTTAGATTAAACAGAAAGATAATTGCACATGTTTCCTGTATCAGGGAAATGACTCCTTATTCAAAGAGCAGGTTGAAAATTGATTTGACTCCCACATTTAATGAAGACGTGATTGTTAGCTACAACAATGTAAAGAATTTCATGACGTGGATTAAGAAATAATCATTTGAAAAATATAATTAAAAGTGATCTCTGAAAACCAGAGCGGTGATTGCTATGCTTAAACTTAAAAGAAATAAAACATTCTAATAAATTGAAAATAAGATGAAAACATTAATTATTTTAATTCTGACAATACTTTTGATCCCTTTTTGCACTCGTGCAAATGATCAAGTGCTATGTGGTAAAATTCACGGAACTGTGATTGACAAACAATCACAAAATACCTTACCGGGTGTAACTATCGTAGCCTTTTCAAAAGACAAATCGTTCGGAACAACGACAGATA
>CAYXJA010000209.1:0-2492 GCA_964465425.1 uncultured Prolixibacteraceae bacterium
ACGCTTCTGAATATTTAGGTGTTGAATCTGATGAACCGGGAATTATTTTTTCATCACATACTTCAATTGACGAGGTAATTGATAAGCATCCGGTAGATGTTATTATTGATTTCTCTTCACCAACAGGTATTTACATATACAAAGACATTGCTGCTGAAAAGGGAATAATTGTAATTTCTGCAATTTCTCATTATAAAGATGAAGAAAAAGAAATTTTAAAAGCTTTATCACAAAAAACTGTTACATTCTGGAGTCCTAACATAACTTTAGGTGTTAATTATCTTCTTTTTGTTGCTAAATTCCTTAAAAAGATTGCTCCATGGGTAGACATTGAAATTATTGAAGAGCATTTTAAGGGGAAAGAAGGTGTTTCAGGGACTGCAATAAAAATTGCTGAAGCTTTAGATTTAAACAAGGCTGATATTAGCTCAGTCAGAGCCGGAGGTATTGTTGGCCGGCACGAGATTTTATTCGGATTCCCTTATCAGACTGTACGCCTTATACATGAATCTATTTCAAGAGAATCGTTTGGGAACGGAGCTCTTTTTGTAGCTGAAAACCTTTTACACAAGAAGAAAGGTCTGTACAATTTTGAAGATTTATTACTCCCATATTTTGCTACCTGAAAGAAATTTTGTTAATTAGGTTATTGAAATAAACAGATTCTCTTAGATATGAAGGCATCTCTCTTTTACAGAAAACTTGTGCATTATTTTGATCTTCAGCATCAGCTTGATGATTTTGATGTTATTCACGAAAGTATTGTTAAAGATGTGGTATTCAAAGGTACAAACCTTTGGATTCTGGTGTTTGCCATTATTATTGCAAGTGTTGGGTTAAACATGAACTCAACGGCTGTAATTATTGGTGCCATGCTAATTTCTCCCCTGATGGGGCCGATAAACGGGATGGGATATAGTCTGGCGACTTATAATTTTGATCTTTTCAGAAAATCTATCAAGAACTTTTCATTTGCAGTATTAGCAGGTTTGGTCGCTTCAACATTGTATTTTATTGTTAGTCCGATTTCTACTGCTCATTCTGAACTTCTGGCGAGAACCAGTCCGACTATTTATGATGTATTGATTGCTTTTTTTGGCGGGATGGCCGGTATTGTGGCTATTAGCAGCAGGCTGAAAGGAAACGTAATACCGGGGGTAGCTATTGCTACAGCTCTTATGCCCCCTTTATGTACTGCAGGCTACGGGCTGGCAACCGGACAAATGTCATTCTTTTTTGGAGCATTTTTCCTTTTCACTATCAACACTGTTTTTATTGCAATTTCTTCTGTAGTTATTACTCAGTTGTTAAAATTCCCTATAAGAACAAATATTCCGGCAAAAGAAAAGAAACGAATTCATAGGATTATTTCTGTTGTTATCAGCTTGATTTTGCTGCCTAGTATTTATTTCGGGTATTTGCTTGTTCAAAAAGAAAACTTCTCTGACAGAGCAAGCAAGTATGTATCCAATGTTAATTACATTGAAGGCAACTATTTGCTTGATAGTAAAATAGACAATAGGAAGAAAATTATTACTTTAATATATGGCGGACTCCCGATGCAGGATGAACAAAGAAATGAAATAGTTAATAAATCTATGGATTTTAATTTAAAAGGTGCAACAATAGATATAAAACAAGGAATAACTATTGATGATCTGGATGAAAAAACTTCAGAGATTATGTTGCTGAAAGATGAATTGAATAAAATATCGCTTCAATTAAGGGAAAAAGAAAAGCAACTTGACAGTATTAATGATACTAAGCGACTTGGCCTGACATTATTGAATGAAATAAAAGCCATATACCCTCAGATTGTGAGTTGCGGCTTTGCTGAGACAAGTGCTTATGATTCAGAATCTGATATTTTTGATGATAAAAAAATCATAATATTCGGTCTTGGAAATCAAAGTTTGAATTCTTCAGAGAAAAATAAAATTGCAGATTGGCTGAGTAGCAGACTTGAAAGTGATGATATTTCAGTTTATTATGAGGTAGCTGATTGATTATTAATCCTCTAAACCTGTTTATAGGAAATACTAGAATGCCAATTATTATAAGAGATATCTGTGAATCCGAGATTTACTTTCTTGATGAAATGCTTTATCAGGCCATCTTTATTCCGGAAGGAATACGAAAACTTCCAAGAGAAATAATTTTCAATCCTGAATTACATCACTACATTAAAGATTTTGGAAGAAAGGATGATTATTGCCTTGTCGTTGAATCAGAGGGTGTTCTGATTGGTGCAATATGGTCAAGAATTTTTCCTGCTGATGCAAAAGGTTATGGATGGGTGGATGAAAGTACACCTGAAATAAGCATGGCTGTTGATGAAAAATACAGAAACAACGGAGTAGGGGTTCAACTGCTTGAAGCGATGATTGAAAAGCTTAAAAAGCTTGGTTATGAAAAGGTTTCATTGAGTGTAGATATCGTAAATTTTGCGTATTCGCTATATAAGAAGTTTGGGTTTATTGATTTTGAGCTGA
>CAYXJA010000210.1:0-2490 GCA_964465425.1 uncultured Prolixibacteraceae bacterium
CTGAAATTATACATTAATGTGTCGAAAAGTACAATCTTTTCCTTTTGAGGAAATGAGAAATCAAAGATTATTTTTTTATAGTTTTTATCGTAAAACAACTTGCCCTTGCTCACCTGAAAGGTACTGTCAACAAGCCGTGTCTTTGTCAGAATATCTGCTTTCATGCGATATGCCATTTGTGAGAAAGCAGAAAAAGAGACAATTACGAAAAGCAGAATTAATAAAGTCTTTTTTATCATTTATTAAATATTGGCAATATTACGGTTCTAAAAATAGTAATAAAGTCCAATATTTTAACTAATACCCAATATTAAAGCTTAAAATTCCGGCGGCCATTAAAAGAACAGAAAATACTGTGGCGAAAACAGGAGCACCGATTGTTGAAACAAGACAACCCCATACTGCATTTTTAATTTGTTCAGGATCGTTATTTGTTACAACGGCAACTACAAGTATTCCTAAGGCGCTAAACATACAACCATACCAAAAAGCACCAATAACCAATCCTGTTTCTTCTATTTGAGTATTCAATGCAACTGAAGAATTAGAATCAACATTTTGAATCAGGGAACTATTATTAATTTCCAGATCGGAATATGTGACGTTTTCATTGTTGCTGATATATTCAGTAAGAGGTTCTATTTCAGCAAAAGATTCATAAATCTCTGATTCATCAATATAAGTCAGGTCGGAGTTATCATTATTACTTGAATTGTTTGTACCCGCAAAAACCTGATATGAGAAGATTATAACTGCAAGTATAAGAGATAGTGATTTTGATAATAGTTTGGTCATGATATAGTGTTTAAAGATATATACAGGAAGCAAAATTATCATAATTTATGTAAAAGAGAAATTATATTTTAATTCTTTTATATAGAAAATAAAAAAACCCATTGGTGGAAACCAATGGGTTTGTATAGAATAAATTTGCATATAGGTTTTTAATAATAATAACCTCCGTATGTTGCAACGACAATAATATAATATACAGCGTAAATTATACCTATAACAGCAGTTTCAGCAACACAACCCCAAACAGCTTTCATAATTTGAGGCATATCCATATCTGTAGTTAAAGCTACAACTATAATACCAACCCAGTTGAATAAGCAACCCCAAAGGAAAGGACTGATAAAAGGTGGAGTATCACCACTTGCGCTACCTAATGCAAGAGCAGAAGTAGAGCTTACGTTTTCAATTAAAGAGCTGTTTTCTGCTTTAAGATCTGAATAAGAAGCATTTTCATTTTCAGCAACAAAGCTTACGAGGTCTTCAATTTCATTAAATGAAGCAGTAATTTCAGTTTCATCGAAATTCACATAAGCTTCATCTTCAGAGCTAATAGACATGTTTGAACCAGCCATCGCTTGCGACACAAGCAAAATAGTTGCAAGAAATACTGCAACAGTTTTAGTAAAAATTTTTCTCATGCTTAATAAGTTTAGATTTAACAATTTGTACAAATTTTATTCTTAATTGATTTTTAGTTTTTAATAATAACTGTAACCCCAGTAACTTACACCCCATAATAAAGAATTGATAAGGCATCCCCAGGCAGATTTAGTAATCTGTCTGCCATCAAACCCGGTTGTCAATCCAACGATTACCATACCTACCCAGTTTAACAGGCAACCCCAGATAAATGCACTAAAAATAGGAGGAGTCCTATAATCATCATCATCGTGGTGCATCAACGCTGCACTTGAACTTACATTAGAGATTAAACCGCTGTTAACAGATTCAAGTTCATTATATGTAATACCCTCATTTTCTTCAATAAAGGAAACAAGGTCGTTTACTTCAGTAAAAGCACCATAAATTTCGGATTCATCATATTCAGCAACTGCTGTGACATCAGATTCTACCACTCCCGCAGAACCAATTGTGAAGGCCATTGACTGTGCACTGAAAATTATCAATGCCATGACCAGACATAGTACTCTTGTCAAAATTTTCTTCATCGGCAAAGATTTATTGGTTTTACGAATTCAATTTTTCTCATATAAAAATAAATCAATATATTATCAATTCCTATACCGTATAAAAAAAACTGTAAGGCAATCGGAATATTTATTAAAAGAGGCTTCTGAAGCCAATTAGAGACTTAACTTCTGCCAATGTTTTTGCTGCCGATTCTCTTGCTTTTTCCGAGCCGATTCTTGCAACTTTTGAAAGATATGCTTCATCTTTCAGGATTTCAATAATTCTGTTTCTGATAGGTTCAGTAAAAGTTATAATATCTTCAGAAAGTTGTTTCTTTAAATCACCATATCTAATTTCACACTTATTGTAAGCATCATTGAAATGAGCAACTGTATCAGGAGTTGAAACTATTTCCAGTAAGGTGAAAAGGTTTTGTACCGCTTCAGTTTTAGTTTGATTCATTTCAGTAGGGCCTGCATCAGTTACTGCCCTCATTACCTTCTGGCGTATAGATTTAGGATCTTCGTACAGATTGATTGCATTGCCTTCCGATTTGCCCATTTT
>CAYXJA010000211.1:0-2467 GCA_964465425.1 uncultured Prolixibacteraceae bacterium
ACTGATGAGGTTCAAAAGAAATTTAAAGATACTCTGAGGGTAATGTTTTTTATTTTTACTACCCACACTCTGCTCGTCGTATATTCTGCTTTCTTCATGTCGAAAGAAGCCTGGGCTTTTATCAGCGGAGGACTATTCTATATAATTTTTGGTATTTATTTCCTTTATGAATTCGTTCATCAAAGAAGGAAAGTTAAAAAACAAGTAGTCCAATTTGAAGATGAAGAATGGTTGCCAATTGTTGATGAAGAGGGGAGAGTTACAGGGAAAGCTTTAAGGTCGGTTTGCCACGGCGGACAAAAATATCTTCATCCTGTTGTTCATCTTCATGTTATGAACCCTCATAAGCATTTATTCCTGCAGAAAAGACCCGAAACCAAGATCATCCAGCCCGGTAAATGGGATACTGCCGTTGGCGGACATATTGCTTTTGGTGAAGATGTTAAGACTGCTCTCCAAAGAGAAGCCTGGGAAGAGATTGGACTTAAAGAATTCTCTGCTAAACCAATCGGTCAATATATCTTTGAAAGCGATGTTGAAAAAGAAATGGTTTATTCTTTCATTTCATACGACTATAAAAAAATTAATCTTCATTCCGAAGAAGTGACCGAAGGTAAATTCTGGAGCCGGAAACAAATTGAAGATAATCTGGGCAAAGGTGTTTTTACTCCTAACTTTGAAATGGAGTATAACAATCAATTGAAAAATAAAATCTTCTGATTTATTACTTTCCTATAAGAAATATAGCCGGACGCTTGTTTAAATCAGGAATGTTTTTCTTCCATTCCCTTATCGGTAGCGTTTTTATAAATTCACTTTCAGATGTCAGGTCACAGGCAATGCATAATAATGTCTTTTCTTCAAGTGTCCTTACCAGATCGTTTATTAATGAGTTATTCCTGTATGGTGTTTCAATGAATATCTGTGTCTGGTCTTCATAATATACCCTGTGTTCCAGATGCCTGATTACTTTGCCTCTTGCCGGATGCTTAATTGGTATGTATCCCGCAAATGCAAAACTCTGACCGTTTAATCCGGATGCCATTAATGACAGCAATATTGATGAAGGCCCCACAAGCGGTCTTACTTCAATTCCTTTCTGATGAGCTACCCTTACTGCATCTGAACCGGGATCTGCAATGCCCGGACAACCCGCTTCTGATATTATTCCAACATCTTCACCTGCCTGAGTTACTGAAAGAAATTCAACCATATCATCATGACGCGTACGCTTATTTATTTCATTGAACTTCAAATCATCAATTACAATGTCCTTGTCAATCTTTTTTATAAAGCGCCTTGCTGTCCTTTCATCTTCTACCAGATAATTTTTGATTGAACCTATTAATGCTTTGATGTCAGAAGGCAAAACCTTGTATGGATTATCATCGCCTAATGTCGTAGGTATTAAATATAGTCTTCCTGCCATGTTGAAATATTTGGCTCAAAAATACATCAATTATGATTGAAACATTGAATCAGTAAGTTATTTTTGTATTATATAAAATATATTCGTCTTGAAAGTTAGATTTTTAGGAACAGGCACTTCTCAGGGAGTACCCGTTATAGCATGTAATTGTGATGTTTGCCACTCTTCAGATGAAAAGGACAAAAGATTAAGGGCTTCAATGCTTGTTGAAGTCGACGGATTAACACTGGTAATTGATGCAGGCCCCGATTTCCGCCAGCAAATGCTTAAAGCTAATGTGAAAAGACTTTCTGCTATCCTGATCACTCATGAACACTACGACCATGTTGCAGGTCTTGATGAAATTAGATCTTTTAACTGGGTCCAAAAACATGCTACTGATATTTACTCTGAAAAGAGAGTGCAGGAATCTGTTAAAAAGGTTTTTTCTTATGTCTTTGATAATAACAAGTACCCCGGGATTCCCCAAATGAATCTTATTGAGATTAAGGATAAACCATTTTTTATTGGCAAGACTGAAATTATTCCTGTCAGAGGTTATCACCATAAGCTTCCTGTTTATGGTTTCAGAATTGGAAATTTTGCTTACATGACGGATGTAAAGGAAATTAAAGATGCTGAAATTGAAAAACTGAAAGGCTTGAAAGTTTTGGTTGTAAATGCTCTCCGCAAACAGGATCACCTTTCGCACATGACACTAAGTGAGGCACTTAAGCTTGTTGATAAGGTTAAGCCCGAAATGACTTACTTAACTCATGTCAGTCACCAAATGGGTTTGTACAGCGAAATTTCTAAGGAACTTAACGATGGGGTTCTTTTTGCTTATGATGACCTGGAACTCGTTTTCGAATAGTAAGTTATCAGGTATAAAACTGCTCCCGCAACCAGAAATATTAATCCGGCCGACACAAAACCTGTCTTTAATGAATAGTTATCTATTGTCCATCCTAACAACGGGCCTAGTATTGCAAAGAAAATTCTGATAAACATATCCCTCAATGAAAGAACTGTTGCCCTGATGTCTGAATCTATCATGCT
>CAYXJA010000212.1:0-2451 GCA_964465425.1 uncultured Prolixibacteraceae bacterium
AGAAGCCATTTTTTCAGCTTGGACTAATTGAGCTTGAGCCTCTTTTAATTCATTATTTGCTCTGGTAATTTTTTCATAAGTCATTGCATTTTCCAAAGCAATAGCAACATAATTGCCAAGGTTGCTGAACATATCTAGCTGGTATTGACTATATGCATTCTTCTGAAAACTTTGAACGGAAATTACTCCCAGAATTCTGTTTTCTATCATCAAAGGAACATAAATAAGAGAATTGACAGTTTCTCCTGCTTTAGGTTTTGACCGTTCTGAAATATATTTAGAGTACTCTTCTTCAACATTATTCATAAATACAGTACTCTTATTTTCAACGCACCATACTGCGAATCTGTTTTTATCTTCCATTGAAATTTCGAAAGGAGGTAGTTTCTCACCTTTTTCTATTGATAACTTACACTCTAACTTATTGTCTTTCTGATTATAAATCATTATCAAGAAAGAATTTGCATCCATCAAACTATTTGCATTTTCGTATACAATATCCTGGATGTGCTCAATATTAAGAGTTGAAGTAATTTTCTTTCCGATAAAATTCAAAGTCTTGACATTTTCAAAAGCAACATCAAGTTCAAGGTTTTTTTGTTTCAGTTCGGAAGTACGTTCATCCACTTTCTGTTCAAGAGTTCTGTTGTATTCTTCAAGAACCATGTGAGACAACTTCAACTGCTCAGTCGTATCCATCAAATCATTGATTGTTGAAGCAAGAGTACTTTGCATAGAAATAAAAGCTTCGTTTAGGCTTCCAATTTCGTCGTTGGATTTAAATTCAGGCAATTGAATATTGAAATCACCCTGGGCAAAATTCCCAGCAGCATTAGTAAGTGTTCTTAACGGACTGGTAATTGATCGGGATATAAATATAATAACAGAAAGAATTATCAGAAGGCCAATCAAACACATGGCAATCAAGTTTAAAACTAAATTATTTACATCAGCCATAAATTCATCAACGGGGAATACAATTCCAATAGACCATCCGTTAATTGGTACCGGGGCATAAGCAATCCAGCTTAGTTTACCGGTTTTCAAATTTCTATATTCAAATTCAGCAAAACTGGTTTGCTGGCGCACCATATTTCTGCCGATTATTCTCAGCATTGAAGATTCCTGGCTATCGGCAATACTAAATATTGACTCATTCATAATAACATCTTTATTAGGATGAGTAATAATAGTTCCGTTAGATGAAATCATAAATCCGTATCCGCTTTTATTTACTTTAATTGAATTCATATACTCCTGAAGCCAATCCAGGGAAATATCAGCAGTAAGAATGGCAATAAACTTCTTTTCTCCGTTTATTGTTTTATAAATAGGAACTGAAAATGTCGACATTAAAGCTTCTCCTGCACCTTCATCATAATATGGTTCACTCCACAATGGTTTATCTAATTCTTTAGGTACCTGATACCAGTCCATTGAATAATAGTCATATTGCTCATCACCAATGTTTTTGAATTTTATATCACCGCCTTTTCGATAGAAATAAGGAGAGAAATATTTCTTGTCTTTATCAAAATAATATGGCTCGAAAGCAAGGGCTGCTCCGTATATTTCAGAATTATTAGATACAATGAGTTTCAAAATACCAATTAATTGTTCTTGAGTAAAGTCAGAGCCTTCAATAATCTTTGAAAAGTTAAGAGGCACGCGTTGAACAGAACTCAATACTTTTTCTACTCTCAGGACGGCTGAATTTGTAAGACCTTCAGCATTTGTTATCAGGTTCTTTTGAACAATCTTTTTAGATATATTATAGTTGTAAACGAAAATAAGAAAGAAAATAATAGCAATACATGAAAAAATATATAAAACCATCTTATATGCCAATCCCTTCTTGACTTTTATTTTATTTACGTTCTTCATTTCTATTAATTACATTTAATGTTTATTTTATAAGTGGTTGATAGAACTCATTGAAATCAGGAATTTCTTTAATAATTCCTTCTTCTTTCATAAATCTCCCAACTGTCTGATAATCTTTTTCCTGAAGAATATTATTGAAATCTGATTTTCCTTCCGGAAGATATAAGTCTTTGTATCGGTCGAGGATCCACTCCATGTGAACCCTGTTAACCGGAAGATTGTATTCCTTTGCTATTTTTACGACGATATCAAGAGTTTCCTGTTTGTGGTTGAAGGCATATCTCCATCCGTCTAAAGTTGCATTTATAAAATCAATACAAACTTCTGGTTCATTTTTAGATAAATCGGAAAGGCAATATATTCCATCTTCCAGAAAATTCATTCCATAATCAGCAAAGAAAAAAGTATTAAGTTCATCGGGATCATATCCAGAGTTTAGAATTGAGTGATATTCATCAAACCAGTTTGCATTAGTTATTTCAACTGCATCCATTAAAAATAAAGTATTTGTACTGCCAATATGAACTATTTCTACATCAATATTAAATTTATTGAATAATGCTTTAG
>CAYXJA010000213.1:0-1220 GCA_964465425.1 uncultured Prolixibacteraceae bacterium
GAAACCATTTCTTTAATTACTTCTGTTTCATTGTAGGGTTGCGCTTCTCTTTTTTCTATGGTAATAGCTCCTTCAGGGCAATGACCTAAACATGCACCCAATCCATCACACATTAATTCACTGATTAACCTTGCTTTATTATCTATTATCTGAAGGGCACCTTCATGACAATTTGGAACACAAAGGCCGCAGCCATTACATAAATCTTCGTCAATTTTTACTATTTCTCTAATCATCTTCTCTATTTGTTTACAAATCTATTGGCAGAGTATTATATAAATTTTCACAATTGCTACATTTGAAACAAAAACGTTGTTCAAAAGTTTAAAGCAAAAGCTTGCAGCGAATAATTATTATTTTTGACTTCAATATGAAATTAGTATTTGCAACAAATAATGAGCATAAGATTAAAGAGATAAGAGAAATGCTCAGTGAAAAATTTATTCTTGTCAGCCTCGATCAGATAGGATGCAGTGATGATATTCCTGAAACTTCTGATACAATTGAAGGAAACGCTTCACAGAAAGCACGTTACATTTATGAGAAATATGGGTTAAACTGTTTTGCAGATGATACAGGACTTGAAGTTGAAGCACTGAATATGGAACCCGGGATTTATTCTGCAAGATATGCCGGTCCGCAAAGGAACTCTGAGGATAATATCGATAAGCTTATCAATGAATTAGACAAAATAAAAAACAGAAAAGCACGTTTTAGAACTGTTATATCCTTGATAATAGATGGAAAAGAAACTTTGTTTGAAGGGATAGTAAACGGAAACATTCTTGAAGAAAGAAAGGGAAAGAAAGGATTTGGCTATGATCCCATATTTCAGCCTGAAGGTTACAACCTTTCTTTTGCAGAGATGGATTTGAATGAAAAAAACAAAATAAGTCACAGAGGACGGGCTATTGAAAAATTGATAAGTTTTCTAACTAATCTGGAAGATTGATGAAACGTATATTTCAGCTTTTATTTTTCTTATTTCTGGCAACAAATTTATGGGCTCAGCGGGTTCCGGGAGGATGGGATTTGCATCTTTCAATGTCCTCAGCTAAAGGGGTTGCAGAAGGCGACAATAAGATTTATTTTTTAAGTGATGCCGGAATTTTCTCTTTTAATAAATCAGATAACAGCATTGAGGTTTATAATAAGCTTAATGGTCTTAATGATTCAGATTTCCAGGGTATATCATATAATAAATCAATGAATTGCCTTGT
>CAYXJA010000213.1:1320-2406 GCA_964465425.1 uncultured Prolixibacteraceae bacterium
ACTGAGAAATCGATCAAATATGCGCCTTTAAACTCTCCCAATCTTCTTGATTATTCAAATTGGAATGATGTAAAGAATATTGCTCTGCCTGAGATGAGCTATAACATTCTTGAATTCGGTTGGTACAGATTGTGGGCAGTACATCAGATTGAAGGCTGGCACGGGGGGAACACCTTTAGCCGTCATACACCTGAAATTTGGTATCCTGAGTTTACTGAAATAGCTATTATCCATGATCTTAATATTTCCGGCGATAAAGCAATTTATTGTTCTGAAAGTTCAGTTGTCATTTTCAATCAGGCTAAAGAAAAGATATTCGATATCAGAGCATATGAAAATATAAGTAATCCTGATGTTCCGATATATCCCGTTTCAGCAATTATGGACAATGAAGGTGCAATATGGATCGCCGATATAAATTATGGGGCAATAAGATATAAAGACGGAATTTTTACAAATCTTTCGCCTGATGGTCCAAAGTCTAATATGGTTTTTTCTCTTTCTTATGAGAATGATATTCTTTGGTCATGTGCCGGAGGGCGATCTTCCTCATGGGATAATATCTGGCAAAGTTTTCAGATAAACACATATTCAGTTGGCAACTGGGAAACAATTGACAATAAGTCTTACAATATTGATAAAAGATCTGCTGATGTAATTCAGGTGAAATCTTTTCCGGGTGAACCCGATCACTTCTTTGTTGCAACATACGGAGGAGGTAAGGGGATCATTGAATTTAAAGGCGGCAAAGTTGTAAATGAATATGATGAGAGCAATTCTACTTTAAGGTCAAGTATTCCATATGATTTGAATTACTTAAGGATTGGAGGAATTGATTTTGATTCCCAGAATAATTTATGGGTTTCTAATTCTCAGGTAGAAAACAATTTGCATGTTCTGAGAACAGATGGTACCTGGGATTATTTTACTCTTCCTGAAATATCAAATAAATATTGTGCCGGACAGGTTTTGGTTGACAGTTATGATAATATCTGGGTAGTAATTCCAAGGAATGATACTTACGGGCTCTATGTCATGAGTAATGACGGTAAACAGAAGCTTCACCTTAATGTGAGAAGTTTCTTT
>CAYXJA010000214.1:0-2341 GCA_964465425.1 uncultured Prolixibacteraceae bacterium
TCATTTTTGAAAGGAAGGTAAGCCCATCCATACCCGGCATTTCAATATCAAGGGTAATAACATCCGGAATTACGCGCTCAATTATATCAACAGCTTTAAAGGCATCTTCAGCTGTTCCAATTAATTCAAGTTCGTCGTCCGAGTCAATGGCATTTGCAATCAACCTTCGAAAAATCACAGAATCATCAACTACAAGTACCTTAATTCTTTTGGGTTTTAAATTATTCTCCATCCCGGTAAAAATTAACTGTAAATTTTAATTAAAATCTTAAAAATCCCCTTAAAATAATCGCCTTTCCAACTACAATAGCTGTTTAAAATTTTATATTTTGTATTAAATCAACCTTTACATTTCCATCAAAAGGATTAAACAATATCTTTCTTCCTGCTGTCCCTCCGGTAAACTCTTCAACGATTGGAATACTTAATTCCGTAAGTTTTTGTTTTGCCACTTCAATATTCCTCAAACCTACATTAAAAACAGCCTGATCAAACTTAAGCATACTTGCTCCGCCATATACCTTAGCTGTTAACCTTCTTCTAACTGCTCCGGCAAGAATCACCTTATCATGTAATTCCGTAATGGCAACATCTCCATACCTTAAATCCGGATTCCCTTTATTAGTCCAATGCGGAAGCATAAAATGATTTACTCCCCCTATCCTGGTACCTTCGTCCCAAAGAACAACTGCGATACAGGAACCGAGAATAGTAAAAACTTTCATTTCCCCCGACACTATTGCAAGTTCACCTTGCTTAAGATATTTTATCTTATCCAATTTATTTACTCCTCTATACCAATTTCTCCTTCAACGTTTCAAGGGTAAAGGGTTTAACAAGATAATCATCCATTCCGGAATCATAACAACGCTTTACACTTTCTTCTGATTCATTGGCTGTAATTGCAATTATTTTTGCTCTCAGATCAGAATTAATCTCATTTTCCCTTATCTTTTCAGTAGCTTCAGTGCCATCCATCCCCGGCATGTAAATATCCATTAAAACAAAAGGATAAAAGGCCGATTTACACATATCTACTGCCATCTGTCCGTTTGAAGCTACGTCATATTCATAACCAAGTTTAGAAATAAACATTCCAAGTACTTTCTGATTCAATGGATTGTCTTCTACAAGCAACACCTTACCTGAAGGATTGGCTACAGCTTTCACCTGCTTCTTAAATAAATCGGAGGAAGGTTCTTCTTCTTGTTGCTTTTTGTGTAAAATATTATCAAGCCTGATTTTTAACTCGGTATTGTCAACAGGTAATCTTAATATGTCAAATACATGATTAAATTTTCTTAACCTTACATCAACCTTTACCTTCGGATTAATTGTAAAAAGAACCTTGAAATTCTTATTGTCTGTCTCCTTGATCACTTCTGATATGAAGTTTAATCCTTTTTTCCCGTCATCACCACAATTAACAATAAACAAATCAAAATGATAGGCTTTTGCCCTGAATATTGCCCTTTCTACAGATCCCGAAACCGAACATTCAAAACCTTGTGAAATAATTTCATTTTTAATTTCTTCAATTACCTTTTGTTGGTCTTCAATCAACAAAACTTTCATCGTTCCTTTTTCCATCTGATCAGCTAATTTTCACATAAACACTTGGACTAACCTGTTTTATGGCAGTCGAAAATTGTGTCACCGTTTCTGATAATCCAACAAAGAAATACCCTCCCGGTTTCACTTTTGCAATCAATTTATTAACTACTTCCTTTTTTGAAACATCCTCAAAATAAATAAGTGTGTTCCTGCAAAACACAACATCTAAAGAATTATCCTGAAAGAAATAATCATCAACAAGATTCAATATCGAAAAATGTACTTTTTCCCTTAAATTTCTAACAACCCTTATCTTGTTTTCATTTCCGTCTTTTCCTGCCAGAAAATATTTCTTTACTAAATTCTGATCTACTCCCCTAACAGTTTCTTTATTGTAAATAGCCCTGAATGCTTTCATGACAGAAGCATTGCTTATATCAGTTGCATAAACCGTATAATCAAATCCGGGATTCTTCAGTTGATGCTCATTTAACATAATCGCCATTGTATAAGGCTCTTCACCTGTAGAACATCCTGCACTCCAAATTTTAAACCCTGAATACCTGTCCCCTGCGTATTTAGAAAGCACATTGTCTCTTAAAAAATTGAAATGATCATTTTCCCTGAAAAATTCTGTTTTATGAGTTGTAAGCTCATCTATCATACATTCAAATTCACCACTCTTTTTTCCTTCAGGTGAAAATGCGTAATCAAGATAATCTTTGAAGTTTGAAATGCCGGTATTTCTGAGTCTCTTTATCAATCTGGAATTAACCATAACAATCTT
>CAYXJA010000215.1:0-2340 GCA_964465425.1 uncultured Prolixibacteraceae bacterium
CTAAAATATTTAAAGTTGAAGGTGAGATAGTAAATACAGAAACAGAATCAAGGATAAAGGATGCTTACTTAAGAATAATTGCTACTGACGGGACGATGTTGAAAGTGAGATCTGAAGACGGCAAATTCCAATTTAAAATGTCACCTGAAACAGAATACATATTTGCTGCTTTTAAAGAAGGATTTCTAAACTCAAAGAAGATTGTATCAACTGTTGGGCTGGAAGACAGTAAGAGTTATAGTATCATCCTGAGTCTAACTCCAACCGATTCACCAATTAAGGTTGACAATATCAACTATGAATTTGGCAAATGGGATTTGCTGCCGGGTTCTGTAACTGCACTGGACAGCATAATTACAGTATTGGAACTGAATCCAACTATTGTAATTGAAATAATGTCACATACCGACTTCGTTGGTACAGTTCAATACAACTCAGATCTTTCACAGAAAAGGGCACAAAGCGTTGTTGATTACCTGATTGGCAAAGGAATAAACCCTGCACGACTTGTAGCAAAGGGATATGGGGAAACCTGGCCTAAAAAGATAAACAAAAAAATAGCCAAAGAAAATGAGTTCCTTAAAGCAGGAGATGTCCTTACTGAAGAATTTATTAACAAGCTTGAAACCGATCAGCAAAAAGAAATTGCCAAAGGGTTGAACCGTCGTACAGAATTCCGGGTTTTAAGAAACGACTTCAGAGAATAAATTACTTTTTAGCTGCAAGAGCACTGGCTCCGACAATAGCAGCATCTCCCATATTCAATTTGGATGGAAGTATTTTAATTTTATTCTGAAAAATTGGCATCAGGTGACTTTCCATTGATTCTTTAATAGGCTTGAATAAAAGATTGCCTGCTGCAGTTGGTCCTCCAAAAAGGAATATTGCTTCGGGACTGGTAAAATGAACAGCATCAGCCAAAGCCTCTCCAAGGATATCACCGGTAATCTGGAAAACAGTATTTGCAATTATATCGCCATCCTTAGCTGCTTCATAAATATCTTTTGATGTAAGCTCATTGAATGTTTTATTGGCAAGAACGCTATCCTTTGCATTGTGATGGGCAAGAAGTTCAAAAGCAGTACGAACCATTCCTGTAGCCGAGCAATAAGTTTCAAGGTGTCCAAACTGACCACATCCACATTCACGGCCTTCAGGTGAAACTGTGATATGACCTAATTCACCTGCAAAGCCATCGTGTCCGTATACCAATTCACCATTAACAACAATACCGCTTCCAAGACCTGTGCCTAAAGTAATCATAATGAAATTCTTCATTCCCTTAGCACCGCCATATATCATTTCACCAATAGCAGCTGCATTAGCATCATTAGTAAGAACAATATTATCAATTTCTGGAAAATGCTCTTTAAACATTGAGACAATAGGTACAACACCTTTAAAAGGGAGATTAGTTGCAAATTCTATTGTCCCTTTGTAAAAGTTACCGTTAGGAGCTCCGATGCCAATACCAACATATTCAACATCAGACAATTTGTTCATCAGGGATTTAATTCCATTGGCAAGATCGCTGAAGAATTTCGGTGCATTATCTTTGACAGGGGTATTTATGCTTCCCTGTAATAAAACCTTACCGTTTTCATCAACAATACCATATACTGAATTTGTTCCTCCTATATCGACTCCTACTGAAACTTTTTTCATTTTTATTTTCCCTTTTATTTAGGCCGTAAAACTATATAAATTTCAACTTTATTTTTAATCTTTTCAAAAAAGAAAAGGCATATTTTCTTCTTATTTACATTTAGATAAAAGAAAAATCCATCGCCAACTGCTTATCCTTGTCAGGATTATAAAAATCCATTTTCATAGGAAGGTTAATTTTACTGCACAGCAAGGCAGCATTATTATAAAGATTATTAGCCGACAATGAATTACAAAGGTAATTATCACCAAACGCATTTATATATTTTTCTTTTATCTGCGGAAAATGTTTATCCAGTTTTTCATAGAAATAATCTCTTGAACCTTTTCTCAAAGTCAAGCCTGCCATGAAGATAATATAGCGTGCCCCGGACTCCTTCGCCTTGTAAATCAGCTGCTCTATTTCTTCCCATGTATCATTGATAAAAGGCAAAACAGGCATTAACATCACTCCGGTATAAATTCCATTTTCAAAAAGTTGCTTAATCGCTTCAAACCTTGCAGAAGAACGGGGGGCAGCAGGTTCAATTATTGAAGCCAAATCATCGTTAATAGTAGTGATAGTTAAAGATGCAGCAGCATAGCTCTTCTCAGAGATTTGCTTAATAATATCAATATCCCTGATAATCAAATCACTCTTAGTGAGCAGGTGTACCGGAAAGTTATATTTTAAAA
>CAYXJA010000216.1:0-2336 GCA_964465425.1 uncultured Prolixibacteraceae bacterium
TCAATAGCAAGAACAGCTGCAATTGGATTTCCGCCATAGGTTGATCCATGTTCACCGGGTTTTACAGTAAGCATTATCTCATTGTCAGCAAGAACACAGGAAACAGGATACATTCCTCCCGAGATCGCTTTGCCTAGAATGAGAATATCTGGTTTTACATTTTCATAATCACATGCGAGCATTTTGCCTGTACGTCCTATTCCTGTTTGAATTTCATCTGCAATAAAAAGCACATTATATTTTTCACACAATCTCTTTGCCTCAGCAATATATCCGTCATCAGGAATAAAGACCCCTGCTTCAGCCTGGATAGGTTCAGCAAGGAATGCAGCAACATCCGGGCTTTTAATTGCATTTTCGAGAGCGATAATGTCGTTGTATGGAATCTTAATAAAACCTGGAGTAAATGGTCCATATTCATTATAAGCATCAGGATCACTTGACATTGAAACTATTGTGATCGTTCTCCCATGAAAATTGCCATTGCAGACTACTATTTTAAGGTTATCAGGAGAAATACCTTTTATCTTGTATCCCCATTTTCTTGCAAGTTTAAGAGCTGTTTCAACACCTTCGGCACCTGAATTCATAGGCAACATCTTGTCATACCCAAAAAGTTTTGTCATAAATTCTTCCCATTCTCCCAGTCTGCTATTATAAAACGCCCTTGAAGTTAAAGCGAGCTTTGACAACTGTTCAGTCATTACTTTCACCAGTCTGGGGTGGCAATGTCCCTGGTTTACCGCTGAGTAGGAAGACAAAAAGTCAAAATATCTTTTACCTTCCACGTCCCACACATAAATTCCTTCTCCTCTGTCAAGTACGACAGGCAGTGGGTGATAATTATGTGCACCGAATTTATCTTCGCGATTAATATATTCCTGTGTGTTCATATTTTATAATTTGAACACAATTTCGCTGATATTGATTAAACAGGATATGACAAAGGTCAAAGAAAGTATTTAAATCAACTTTTTTTCTTTTTTCCTATTAAAAAAAGAATCCCAGAACTTTATCACCAGAAATTCAATAACAATAGAAAACAGCGCAAGAGAGATAAATATCTTCCAAAGCTGTTTACCCTGATCAAGTTCAGTGATTGCAATGTTAAAACCGGAAGCAGTTTCATCAACTACATTAAATCTTTTAATACCTGTCTGACTTGCAAAGGTTTTTAATTCATCAGTAGTATAGTATGAAAGATCCGACTCTTTAAGATCATAGTTTAAAGCTACCCCACCGATAATTTCTTCTTCAAGATAAATCTTATAAAAACCTGCCCCGAGATTATCATCAATATTAAGTCTTAACACGTTTCCCTCCTGTTGAATAACCTCCGGAATAATATCATTTCCGGATGCAACTTCCCTGATAATAGGGTTCTGTAATAATTTATCAAAAGGATTCTTGACTGTAAAAAATCTGTCTTTACTCAAAACAGAATAAAGTTGTTGATGAGAAGAAGAGTATAAAACCATATTATAAATTGTTGGGAAAAATAAAATATGATTTGAAAATGGGTTTCTTTCACCTGAAAGCCCGAAAGCAAAAATATAAACTCTGCCAAGTCCTGAAACAGAAGTAATCAATGCATTATCTTTATCCATAAACCTCATAATAACTTCCTGATCAACAAGAGAAGTATCAGGTTTTTGGAAGTCTGAAAATTTATATCTGCCTTTTATTTCAGGAAGTGAAACCTTTTCTCCTTCCGGTTTAAAAACTCCGGAATATATAGAATGAGAATAATCCACTTCACCAATTGGTATAGAAATAGAATCGAAGTTTGTTATTATAGGTAATCTCAGATCGCCTAGAAATGAATTATAGTTTTCGATATTACCCGGAATTGAAGGAATGATAACTAATGTACCTCCATTTTCCACATATTTTTTAAGCTCAACAGATAAGCCGGTAGAAAAATTCATCAATTCATAAAGAATTATTGAAGAATATTCATTCAACCTACTTATCTGGAGGTGATTGTCATTTACAATATCAAGTTTAACATAGGGATCGTTAATAAATGCTGCTTCAAATCTGCCTGTATTTCGGGTTACACTTCCCGGTTTTATCAGTAAAGCTTTTTGAGTTTCATTAACATTATATGCAAAATAAATAGTGTTGTCGTACAATATAGGATAATCAGAAATTTCAATCCTTCCATTCTGGATACCGGTAGTCAGATTAGTATACTGCAGGGTTACAGTTTTCTCTTCCTTGGCAGAAAGATCAACAGTTGTTAGAGATTTCAAGGAATCATTAAGGAAAAAATTAACTGAAACCTGATGGTATGCTTCTTCAGAACTATTAACAATCTTTACATTTAAAACTTC
>CAYXJA010000217.1:0-2327 GCA_964465425.1 uncultured Prolixibacteraceae bacterium
CTTGAAACAGTTATTAAATTAAGATGGGCTCCTGATTTAATTCATTGTAACGGATGGTTTGGTGCTATCGTTCCTATTCTGATTAAAAAAACCTTTGCAAATGATCCTCTGTTCGTTAATTCTAAAGTTATTCTTTCTGTTTACGATGACGAGTTCAATATTCCATTAGACATTAATCTGGCAAAGAAGGTACTTAATGAAGAAATTAGAAAGGATGATGTAAAAGTTCTTGAGAATCCTACTTATGCAAGCTTATACAAACTTGGCATTCAATATGCAGATGGTGTTGTTATGGGAAGTCCAAAAGTTAGTGCTGAAGTAGAAAAGATAATTAGTGAATGTGGAAAACCTGTTCTCGAATATACTGATCAGGAATCGTACATTGACGCTTACAATGATTTTTATGATAAAATAATTAATAATTAATAATACAAAAGAGAGTTTTATACTCTCTTTTTTTTATTCAATAAATAACTAAAATACCTAACCTTACAAATTATGTGTGGAATAGTTGGATATATCGGATCAAAAAATGCATGGCCAATATTGATTAAAGGATTAAAAAGACTGGAATACAGAGGTTATGACTCAGCCGGCGTTGCTATCTATCACAACAACAGTCTTGATGTGTATAAGAAAAAAGGCAAAGTCAGTGAATTAGAAAATTATTGTGAAGACAAAGATCTTTGCGGAACAATTGGCATCGCTCATACAAGATGGGCCACTCATGGAGAACCCAACGATATAAACGCTCACCCACACGTTTCAATGCAAGGTCTTTTTACAATTATTCACAACGGAATTATTGAAAATTACGATCGCCTTAAAACTGACCTATCAGCAAGGGGGTATTCTTTTAAAACAGAAACAGACACCGAAGTACTTGCAAATCTTATTGAATATATGTATTGCAAGGGTGATCATGTTAATGCCGAACTTGCAGTTAGAATGGCTCTATCAAGAGTTGTTGGAGCATATGGCCTGGTAGTAATGTGCAAAAATGAACCCGAGCAATTAATAGCAGCCCGAAAAAGTAGTCCACTAGCAATAGGCATTGGAAACAATGAATATTTTCTGGCTTCTGATGCCACCCCAATGATTGAATACACAAAGAATGTTGTTTATCTCGACGATCATAATGTTGCAATTATCACAAAAAATAGCTTCACTTTAAAAACTGTTGATGATGATACCGAGCTTACTCCTGTCATTCAAAAACTGGAATTAAGTGTTGGCGAAATTGAAAAAAACGGTTATGAGCATTTTATGCTTAAAGAAATTTTCGACCAGCCTAAAACAATATCAGATTCATTTAAAGGAAGAATAGATCCTGAAACTAAAGAAATTGTATTAGGAGGGCTAAGTGATGTCATGCCTCGTATTGCTGATGCAAAAAGAATTGTAATAATTGCCTGCGGAACTTCATGGCATGCCGCTCTTATCGGCGAATATCTTATCGAAGAATATGCCCGTGTGCCTGTTGAAGTTGAATATGCTTCAGAATACAGGTACCGAAGACCAATAATAAATGAAGATGATGTTGTGCTTGCAATAAGCCAGAGTGGTGAAACCGCTGATACTCTAGCTGCTATACGTTTAGCAAAAGAAAAAGGTGCATTGGTGCTTGGTATTTGTAATGTAGTAGGTTCAAGCATTGCAAGGGAAACCGATGCAGGTGTTTATACTCACGCCGGTATTGAAATTGGTGTAGCATCCACCAAGGCTTTTACTGCTCAGGTTACTGTCCTCATTCTCTTTGCTATGAGGCTTGCAAGAAAAAAAGGAACTCTTAACGATGAAAGATATTTTTCAATAATAAATGACCTCATTGATGTTCCTGAGAAAATAAAAACAGTTTTATTTTCTCACTTACATATTAAAGAAATAGCCCAAAAATATTCTGACAATATTAATGCCCTGTACCTAGGACGAGGTTCTCTTTTCCCCGTTGCACTTGAAGGAGCTTTGAAACTAAAAGAAATATCATATATTCATGCAGAAGGATATGCTGCCGGTGAAATGAAGCACGGACCTATTGCTTTGGTAGACACTAACTTACCGGTTATAGTAGTAGCCGCCAAGGATAGATATTATGAAAAGATAGTCAGCAACATACAGGAAGTTAAAGCAAGAAAGGGAAATATAATTGCTGTAATTACAGAAGGAGATAATGATTTGAGAAAGATGGTTAAAGATATATTTGAAATACCTAAATCAGATCCGGTCGTAACACCTCTTGTAGCAATAATTCCGCTTCAACTTTTTGCATATTACCTGGCAATTCATAGAGGATGTGATGTCGATCAACCAAGAAATCTGGCTAAATC
>CAYXJA010000218.1:0-2273 GCA_964465425.1 uncultured Prolixibacteraceae bacterium
GTGTCCCAAAATGACAACCTCAATATTCCAAATTTCAATATTCATAATCAAAAACATTAAATATATTTATCTTTTCCCTTTGAATTTCAATACCTTATGATGTAATGTGATATTGTAAGGTATTATATTCATTATGAATAAGAACAATATATGTGCCAGAGCTTCGCTCGTTAGGACTTCGTCAGTTAGAAAGCTTCGCTTTCGTTGGAGCTGCGCTCGTTATCGCTACGCTCTGTTAAGCAGCTGCGCTGCAGTTGAAAAAAAGGTCGATGAGTGTTATTTCCGGTGGCTGAGCTCGTCGAAACCACAATTTATGTAGCACATGTACTACACATTTCCATTAAAGAGTATTTTCTTAGCATATATGCTATATATTTGTATTTTTTCTTACTTTTGTATCACATAAGTTAAACAATCATGAAAGAAGAAATTATTTTCAGGGATAAGTATCAAAATAAAATTCAACCTTTTATTAATAAACAAATTATAAAAGTCCTAACCGGACAACGCCGCGTTGGGAAAAGTTATATCCTGAAACAATTAATACAAAAGATTTCTACAGATGATCCCGGCTCAAATATTATCTACATCAATAAGGAAAACCTTTTTTTCGATAAGATTAAAACTGCTACTGACCTAAATGACTATGTTATTGGACAAACAAAACAGGGAGTCACAAATTATGTTTTTATTGATGAGATACAGGAAATAAAAGAGTTTGAAAAAGCCATGAGAAGTTTGCTTTTGAATCCGGTCTACGATTTATATTGCACAGGCAGTAATGCTAATTTATTATCAGGTGAACTTTCAACCTATCTTAGCGGTCGTTATATTGAAATACCTGTTCACAGTTTATCTTATATTGAATTTCTCTCATTTCACAATCTTGAAAATTCTAATGATTCATTATACAAGTATATCAAGTATGGTGGATTACCTTACTTAAGGCACCTTGAACTTGAAAATGAGATTGTGTACGGCTATTTAAAGGGGGTATATAACACAATAGTTTACAGGGATATACTGTTACGAAATGAAATCAGGAATACTGCATTTCTGGAGAATCTTACTTTATTTCTTGCTGACAATATCGGACAATTATTTTCTGCAAAAAAAATAAGTGACTACCTGAAATCTCAAAATACAAACATAGCTACATCACAGATAATCAGCTATCTTAATCATTTAAGTAATGCATTCTTAATTCATAAAGTAAGGAGAATGGATATTGCAGGAAAAAAGATTTTTGAAATAGGTGAGAAATATTTCTTTGAAGATATAGGACTTCGTAATTCAATTTATGAATTCAAACAATCTGATATATCAAAAGTATTAGAAAATATAGTATATAATCATCTGCTATACAACGATTATGAAGTAAAGGTGGGACAATATGGACAAAATGAAATAGATTTTGTATGTAAACGTGGAGGTGAGAAAATTTATATTCAGGTTTGCTACCTGTTAGCAGATCAATCGACAATTGACAGGGAATTTGGAAATCTGGAAAAAATAAATGACAATTATCCTAAGATGGTAATATCCATGGATGAAGTTGCAGGAAGTTCGATCAATGGAATCCGGCACATTAATTTAAGGCAGTTTCTATCAGAAAAGGTGTAACAATTCAGACGCAAGTATCAAGACCCAAGATTGGTTTTTTCAACGTCATTGCGAACTTCGAATTCATCGTCATTGTTAGGAGGTACGACGAAGCAAACTGCTGATTAGCAGAAGAGATTATGTGCAGGCTTAACCCATTTCACTTTAATAAAACATTTTACTATATTTGAGAAAATGAATATTGATGGACAATAAAGTCAAATACTGGATAGAACTTTCAGATTATGATTTAGAAACAGCAGAAGCAATCTTTGAAATTATACAAGAAACTAAAAAATTCGTACAATGGATAAAAGAGAAGCTATAGATAAGGTTGTTGAATATAAAAATTTACTAAAGAAACACTTTCAATTTGAAAGTATCTATCTTTTTGGCTCCTATGCTAAAGGAACCAACAGAAATGACAGTGATATTGATGTTGCTATCGTTGTAAAACAAACCGATGAAGATTATTTTTCAATAAATCCTTTACTTTGGAAGCTACGCCGGCAAATAGATGATAGAATTGAACCTATTTTAATTGAAAGCGACTTTGATGATGCCAATTTCTTAGGTGAAATCAAAAAATACGGAATCCAAATCGAGTAAAGAAATTATCCATTATCGTATTAGTATCAAGAATAAAGACACAAGACACAAGATTGGTTTTT
>CAYXJA010000219.1:0-2264 GCA_964465425.1 uncultured Prolixibacteraceae bacterium
TTATTTGTTTCACCGGATACAGGAAGTTGACATCCCATTCCGTTTCAAAACTTGTAATTTCATTGTTGTCAAAAGTAAGCCTAAGCCATTCCTCTGCAATTTTATCGCTGCTTAAAGTATAATCCCATGCCTGACGTCCAAATGCATACCAGTTAGACTGTGCAAAATGATGCCCGCACCAGTTTTCATCAAGACCAATATTTGATACCCCAGCAATGGCAGTATACTTATGAGGAAAGATTGATCCATCGGTGCATGCAGCAACAGAGCTTCCTTTGCCATTTTGGTAGGTTTCGCTGTGAAGAAACTCTTCCCACATCGGAGCTAGATAAACAAGATGAATTGAATGTCCGAGATATTCTTGCGTAATTTGAAGCTCAGACATAACAGGTGTTTTTTTCATCGCACCAAATAAAGGGCTGAATGGTTCTCTTGGTTGAAAATCAACAGGCCCGTTTTTTACTTGTATAATAACATTATCCCTGAAATTACCATCTAAAGGCATGAATTCATTATAAGCCTGTTTAGCCCGGTCTTCATCATTCGATTGATAAACAAATGCTCTCCACATTACTATACCCCCGAAAGGTTTAAATGCGTCAGCAAGCATATTTGCTCCATCAGCATGAGTTCTCCCATAATCCTGTGGACCCGGTTGACCTTCACTGTTTGCTTTTATTAGGAAACCTCCGAAATCAGGTATTAGTTTATATATTTCTTTGATTTTATTATTCCACCATTTTACTACTTCCGGATCCAAAGGGTCTGAATCTTTCAATCCTCCAATCATTGACGGCGATGAAAATTTTACTGATAAATAAGTTTTGATTCCATAAGGACGCAATACATCTGCAATGGCTTTTACTCTGTTTAGAATTCCCGGAGTAAGCATGTCCTGAGATGCATTCACGTTGTTGATGACAGAACCGTTTATCCCAATTGAAGCATTTGCTCTTGCATATTCTTGCCAGAGTTGTTTGTCTTTTTTAGTAACGACCAAAGAATCTTTACCCGTGCGCCAAAATATCGAATGACCGGCATAACCCCGTTCAATTGTTCCGTCAAGGTTGTCCCAATGGTTCAATATCCTTAGATTGAAAGAAGGGTTGCAAACTTCTTCATTTATTGACTGCCTTGTATATTGACGACGTATCATTTCATATGCACCGTACAAAATACCATTTTCAGTATTTGCTCTTATTGAGGTTGGAGTGATCCTGAATCCATCACCCCTGATTGATTTGTCTTCCTTTAAAATCAACTCAATAGTTGCTCCGTTTGTGCCATTCCACCCTTTCTGTAACTCATCTTTTGCAAGTGAAATAAGTGGCGAATTACTTTTTGTAACTACGTTAACCGGTTTCGCTTTTGAATAACGCAACCAAAGTTGATGACCTGTTTCTGCTTTAAGATAAAATGCCATCAACATTATTATTAAAATTGAACAGAAGTACTTCATAAATCTAGTATTTAATTCAAATAGGTTAGTATTTCAAAATAATTAACTTCAAAACAATTGCTCTAGTGTTCAAATGTCAAGTAAATTATCTCTTGCAATATATACATTTTTTATTTTTCCCTATATAAGCATTTTGTTCTGTTTGTAATGCTAAATTTTAACTTTAACCTACATTATCATAATAGTAAATGCATACTTCAGAATTATATCTTTTGTGTAAGTAATTAAAGATTAACTATTTGGATTCAGGTTCCGATATTTTGTTGCTTATTTTAAAGTAATCGAAGTCAACTTGTCCACCCGGATTTAAAGTGGAATAATAGAATAAACCATATCTATATCCTATGAACTGGGGTATTGTATATGACATTTTTAACTGAGATCCAATTTTCTTCCAGTCTTTACCATTTAAGCTAAAATAAAATGTAGCTACATCCCTGAGTTCATTAAAGTCACATTCTGCTTTAAAGTATGCTTTATTCCCTGTTATTGGAATACGTTCAATCTCTTTAACTTCTCCGGATTCTGAACTCACCATTACAATAAAGCTATTTCCGTTTTCCTTTTTTACTCCTACCAAACCGTATTTCTTTTGCAATAAAGACAATCCTGAAAAGTCACCATCTTTCATTCCTAAAATATTGATTGAAGTAGAACCTGAACATTCCGGACCTATTGTTCTTTGGGTTAATGTATTTCTAGCTAACAGAAAGTCATTGTCAATACGATTGGTTTTAAGACGAAGAAATCCCTTTTTACCATCTACCGACCATAATGAGTTTTCCGGATTGTGATTCCATTGCCA
>CAYXJA010000220.1:0-2260 GCA_964465425.1 uncultured Prolixibacteraceae bacterium
CTTTTTTCTGAATGTTATTTTCCCGGAGGATTATCTGCGTTGGTTAAAAAAGATGTAACCAAAGAAAAGGAAGATAAAAATCAAAAGCTGAGTTCACTTGAAGACCTGAAAGATAAAAGGATAGGAGTACTGCTTGGCTCTGTTCAGGATATGTACGTTCATGAAAATTTCCCTGATGCCGAAGTGCGACAATACCAGAATATTACGGATATGCTTTTAGCCCTTGACGGCGAAAAGGTTGATGCTATTTTTCTTGATGAAACATCGTTCATAGAAGCGTCAAGTCAATACAAGGATTTTGGAATCATTGCCAAACATTTATTTGACGCTGATATAGCAGCAGGATTTAATCAGGATAGTGATGAACTCAGAGAAAAATTCAACAGTTTTTTAAAAGAAATAAAATCTGACGGAACGTACGATGATATGATTGAGCGTTATGTCAACAAAGGCAATTACAAAATGCCGGATATTAAAAGTTCAAATTCAAACGGCGAACTTAAAGTTGGTGTTATGAGTGATTCTGGCTTTCCTTTTACTGGTGTTTTGAATGGCGAACTTGTTGGTTTTGATATTGAGTTAGCCAAAAGGTTTGCTGCATACACCGGAATGAAGTTTACACCTCTCGACATTCAATTTCCAAGCATGATTGCTTCAGCGGTGACGAATAAGATAGATATAATCATTTGTTGCATAACAGTTACCGAAGAAAGGGAAAAGCAAATTGACTTTTCAGATCCATATTATAATTCAGGAACCAGTGCTATTGTAAAGAAAAAATTTCTAACTGAACAACCTGAAGGTAAAATGTCGAAAGTAGAAGATATTGACGGGAAAAGAGTAGGCGTTTTTTCTGGAACGGTTCACGATAAATATGTTTCAACTAATTACCCCAATTCAAAGGTTTTGCTTTACGACAATACTGCCGATATGATGCTGTCATTAAAGACTGGTAAGATTGATGCCATAATGATCGCAACTACTACTGCCGACTTATTGCTTAAGCATAATGATGATCTTACAATATTAAACAGGGAACTTTTTCCAATGCCTCTGGGGGTTGGATTCAGAAAAGAATCAGGTGAACTGAGAAAACATTTCAACGAGTTTCTTTCACAAATAAGAAGTAACGGTACTTACGATGAAATGTGCAAACGTTGGTTTATTGATGATGCGGAGGAAGCCGTAATGCCGGAATTTAAAAATCCTGTTTCGGATAAGAAACTAACTGTGGCAGTATCAATTGAAGATCTTCCATATGTTGCTTATATGAACGGTGAATATGTTGGATTTGATATCGAGATGATTCAAAAGTTTGCTGAATGGGGGAATTATAATCTTAAGATAATTGAAATTGATTTCCCCGGACTGATAAACGCCCTTGTTGCTAAGAAGGTCGACATGATTACCGATGGAATTGCAATCAGTCAGGAACGACAGAAGCAAATCGATTTTTCTGAAGCCTATTCTAACCTTAATTCTGCTGTTATGATTAAGAAGAGGGACATGGCCGGTTTCATAGCTGAAAATGAAAAGCCTGTCAAGAAATCTTTCTTTAAATCAGTTTCAGAAAGCTTTCACAGCAATATAATTCTGGAAAAGAGGTATCTGCTAATTATTGATGGTTTGAAGGTAACAATAATCATTTCAGTTCTGGCAGCATTATTTGGAACAGTAATCGGGGGTTTGATTTGCTGGATGAGAATGGCGAAGAATAAATTTCTTTCATATACGGCCAGTTTGTTGATAAATCTTGTTAGGGGCACCCCGGTTTTGGTTTTGCTTATGATAATTTTCTACGTGATTTTTGCTTCTGTGAATATAAACCCTGTAATTGTTGCAGTTATTGCCTTCGGAATTAACTTTGGGGCTTATGTCTCCGAGATGTTCAGAACTTCAATTGAAGGAGTTGACAGAGGGCAGCAGGAAGCTGGAATAGCTTCGGGTTTCACTAAAGTACACACTTTTGTAAACATAATAATGCCCCAGGCGTTGAGGCAGGTTCTTCCGGTATATAAAGGTGAATTTATTTCATTACTTAAGGCCACTTCTATTGTGGGATATATTGCAGTTCAGGATTTAACCAAAGCCAGCGATATTATACGAAGCAGAACTTTCGATGCTTTTTTCCCGCTTTTAATGGCAGCCGTGCTCTACATACTGATAGCATGGCTTCTTACAATGATACTCGACAGGATTGAAATTTCAGTCGACCCGAAAAGAAAACGTCAAAAAAGATTAGAGGAGGTTAATTTATGAT
>CAYXJA010000221.1:0-2245 GCA_964465425.1 uncultured Prolixibacteraceae bacterium
ATAAGTATCGTCACAAAAATTCGCTAAAATGTTTAGCAAAGGTTCTCCTGCTTCTTCATTTTGGGGTAATATGCTTAATATCTGTTCGAAGAAATAATCTATTGGTTCTTTATAACCGGATTCGATTATTATACAGTTGTTTAGGTGTTTTGTTGGAACATATATTTCTATATCTTCCTTTTGCAACAGAACTTCTTTTTTATTCTCAGGTAAATCATTTATAAACTTCTCAATTGTCATAACTCCTTTTTCTGCTGCCTGAAAATGAAAATGATCAGGAGCAGATGCACCACACTTCGGACCATTGTAAAATATTGTAAATGTCGATAATTGTTTGCTTAAATCAAGCATATCTGTTATTCTGTCTTTTACTCTTTGAGGCACATGGTTTATATCTGATATAGTCAGGTGTTTTTTAAATACCGGAAAGGGATTGATAAGAATGAGATAATTATTTAAAATGAGAATTCCCTTTTGTTCTTCAGGTAAGTTTGATGCACACAGAAAGCATTTACGGTTTTCTATTGCCTTTTTACTTAAATCAGCACATGTCGATCTTGCTCTTGCAGGGTTATGCTGTAGAATAACTTCATTGTCATCAATCATTATGTTTCTGCTGATAACTGAATTAAAATGGTTATAATGATTTTTAGCCATGTTCCATGTAAGCAACTGTTGTTCATAAATCAAACTGATTTTTTTATCCCAATTGCTTTCTTCTTCAATGTCCTTATATTGGAGGATATGATCTTTAAGTGTATTCATAATTTGATTTTTTACTAAAATACTAAGTTTTATGAGTATTTAGATATTATTCGTTTTCTGTTTTTACAATTATCTTTGTTTAAAATTTTTGTTATGGATGGTAAAAACCTTAGGATAGTATTTATGGGAACTCCTGATTTTGCAGTAGAGAGCCTTAAGAAACTATTAGTCAACGGATATAATATTGTTGGAGTAGTAACAGTTCCAGATAAACCATCCGGACGTGGTCAGCAACTATCTGAATCTGCAATTAAAAAGTTTGCTGTTGCAAATGGCTTAAAATTGTTGCAACCCGAGAAATTAAAGTCACCTGATTTTTTGGATGAATTAAAATCATTAAATGCAGACCTTCAAATTGTTGTTGCTTTCAGAATGTTACCGGTTGAAGTTTGGGACATGCCTCCATTAGGAACATTTAATCTGCATGCTTCTTTACTTCCGAAATACAGAGGTGCTGCACCTTTGAATTGGGCAATAATAAATGGAGATAAAGAAAGCGGTGTTACAACCTTTAAGCTTCAGCATGAAATCGATACCGGAAATATTATTTTTCAGGAAAAAGTAAATATTGATGATAATTATAATGTTGAAGTTCTTCATGATAAATTAATGATTATAGGAGCTGATCTTGTCATTAAAACTGTTGATGCTATTGCCAATGGGAAAGATGACTTTATTTCTCAGGAATGTTTGATAGAAAAAGGAATTGAACCTTGTGCTGCCCCGAAAATATTCAAAGAGGATTGCAAAATAAACTGGGGAAAAGATTCATTTTCCATTAAAAATTTAGTCAGAGGATTGAGTCCTTATCCCACTGCCTGGGCATTGATTGATGATAAAGATTCTATGACCGGGTATCAGGTGAAAGTATTCTCTGTTGATGCCGAAATTTCCAATGATAATATCAATCCCGGTCAAATCTTTTCTGATGGGAAAAAGTATTTAAAGATACGTTGTAATGATGGTTATATTTATATTAGAGAATTACAATTCCCCGGGAAAAAAAGAATGAAAGTTGAGGAATTCCTTCGAGGATTTCCAATTTCAAAAATAGTTTAAGGAATAGGATCGGCTTCGTTTAAAAGATAAAACTTTCCACTTGCAAGACATCTTTTGTAGTTTTTTGCAGATAATGTTTGCAATAGCCCTTTTATCAATGTTGTTTCTTTTACATCTGCAGTTGCAATAGAAACGTTATAATAATTATCTGTTTCACTGATTTTAAAGCTGGGTAAAAAGGATGCGTGTTTTATTTTTTCACAGTTTATATCGTATAAGAAACATTGATCCTTAATTTTAAAAACCATTTTCCCTTGATTCTTGTCACACCCTCCATCTATTAAATCCGATAATATTTTTCTGTTTTCAATATTATCTGTTATTGCACTTTTCGGAATGTTTAAAGTGAGAATGTAATAACCTGGTGTAATATCAAAAAATGCAAATTCACCTTTGTCATTTGTGTGAATCATTGCATAAT
>CAYXJA010000222.1:0-2243 GCA_964465425.1 uncultured Prolixibacteraceae bacterium
TTTCCTTTCGGTTCTTTATCCTTGAATTATTTACACTCTCCTGTAAAAGACTGACACCCTCTGATGTCAGATATCTGTTCGTCGACCCCGGAAAGCCCATCACCAATGCAAATTCATCTTCATCATATCCTTTTATTGAAATCGGGAAAAAGAAATCTGTCTTCAATGGAATATTGTCTTTTGAATAGCTTGCAGGCTTTCCGTCCTTGTCTGTATAAACTCTGAAAATCGAAAAGTCGCCCGTATGTCTTGGCCACATCCAGTTGTCAGTTTCTGCACCAAACTTACCTATGAAATGTGGAGGAGTGCCAACTAATCTTACATCCATAAAGGTTTCGTAAGTATATAAAAGAAACATGTTGCCTGAGTAAAAACTTTCTACACTTGCTTCATAAAGTGTTCCTTCAACTGATTTTCTTTCAAGTTCTGATGAAATGGAAATTATTTTCCCATTCCTTTGTTCATCAGTCATGCTCTCATCCAGCTTTGAAACGATGGAATCAGTAACATCCTCAACTTTAATCACAAACGTTACTGTTGTTCCTTTTACCGGAAGCTCATCTTCTTTACTCCCTGCCCAAAATCCATCTCTTAATATATTGTTTTCTTCAGTTGACAACTCCTGAATATCACTGTACCCACAGTGATTGTTAGTCAGGAAAAGCCCTTCCGGTGAAACTACCTCTCCTGTACATGAACCCCGGTTCAACATTAAAACTCCATCTTTTAACGACGACTGGTTGAAATTGAATATATCTTCTGCTGTCAGCCTGCACCCAAGTTGATTCATTTTTTCAATGTTCTCCCTGCTAAGCAAATGAGGAAACCACATTCCTTCTTCGCCCATAGAAAAATGGCTGAAAATTAAAATTATTGAAATCAATAGAACCAGCTTCTTTCTCATAATCAAAAGCTTAATATAATTGTCTTAATTATTTTCCTCAAACTCAAGTTTCATCTGATTATCAAGCAATTTGAATGTCAAACGATGAAATGGTGTTTCACCAAATTTTCTTATTGCATCTCTGTGTGCTTTAGTTGGATAGCCCTTGTTTATATCCCATTTATATTCAGGATGTTTCTTGCCTATCTCAAACATATAATCATCTCTGTATGTCTTTGCCAATACAGATGCTGCTGCAATTGACAGATATTTACCGTCGCCTTTCACAATGCACTGATATGGTATCTCTTTATGTTTCTTAAACCTGTTCCCGTCAATAATTAAAAACCCCGGAATCATTTTTAATCCATCAATAGCCTTCTGCATTGCAAGTATTGATGAGTTCAAAATGTTTATCTTGTCAATTTCTTCATTTGTAACTATCCCAAGCGACCAGGCAAGTGCATCTCTTTCAACTTCTTCCCTCAACTTATATCTTTGCTTTTCAGTAAGCTTCTTTGAATCATTCAATTGGTCGTTCTGATAATTCTTAGGCAATATTACTGCTGCTGCAAAAACCGGCCCTGCAAGACATCCCCTGCCTGCTTCATCGCACCCCGCTTCTATATATTCTTCCTGATAAAATGACTTTAACGACTGAATCATCTTATATTGCTTTTTCTATTGATTCCCATACTGCTTTCGCTGTATTATCCCAACTGAATTTTTCTCTTTGTACCCTTCCCTTTTTTATAAGTTCTTCTCTTAATTCATTGCTCCCGGATATCTTTGAAAAAGCTTCAGCAATTGATTCTGATTTATAAGGGTCAGCATAAATAGCTGCATCTCCCGCCACTTCCGGGAATGATGTTATATTTGAGCATATCACAGGAACTTCACACTTCATTGCTTCAAGAACCGGAATGCCAAAACCCTCCAGAAATGAAACCAATACCAGCGCTTCTGAACTTGCTATAACAAGTTGCAACACTTCTGTTGAAATTCTGCCGGTGAATATTACATCCTCCCTGAATTTCATTTTGGCCAGCTTAGCTTCCAGCTCCTTTTCTCCCCACATTGGCTTTCCGGCAAAAACAAGCTTGTAATTGTTTTCCCCCGATGATTTGAACAATTCAAATGCATCCAACAAACCAATGATATTTTTCCTGGGATTCTGAGAACCAACATATATAAAATAAGGATTTCCCCCTGCAAATCTTTCTCTTACTTCTTCCTTAACTTCATGTGTCACTGATGTAAATATCTCATTGCATCCGTTGTAAACCACATCAATCTTTTCCGAATTTACCCCAAATGTTTCTTTGATATCTTTTTTACTGTATTCTGAAACAGTTATAAG
>CAYXJA010000223.1:0-2214 GCA_964465425.1 uncultured Prolixibacteraceae bacterium
TGAATGAACACCTGATGCCATTATTAAAGGTTAGAATGTCAGCAGTAAAAGCAGGTAATGAAGATCCATTCACTCGTAATGCCCCTGCCATGATATTGTTTCTTGCAGACAAAAATGGTGAAGACATCAGCCAGGACATCTCTATAGCTGCAACTTATGGAATGCTTGCATCTCATTCCCTTGGACTTGGAGGTTCAATAATGGATATCATTCCACCTGCAATAAATAAAAGTCCGGAACTCAGAAAGATGTATAATATTTCGGATGAGCAGGATGTTATAACTTCAATAATAATCGGTTATCCGAAATATAAATACCGGAAAGGAATAAAAAGGGAGCTTAAAGAAGTAAGGTGGGTTTAATATACAGTCATTGTTTGAATTACAAATTATAACATTTGATTAAAATTTTATAATCCTGATTAAAATAATGTTACATGTCAAATATCTTTTCTTTTATTGTAGCAGATTTTTAATATATTTAAAATTACAAATCAAACCTGAATGGATATTTTAGAATTCAAACCTGACAACAAATTAAAAAGCCTAATATATAGTTATTATTTTATTAATAATCATCATGTTGCACACGAAAATATACCCCCTTTAGGCCACCCTGTCATTCAGTTTCACTTAAAAAGCAACATCGAAACATTCTTTTCAAATTACGATTTCCCAAAAGATGAAGTAATGATTGTCGGGCAACTTACAAAATTTGCGAAAATTAAACAAAGCGAAAATTCCAGAATAATAGGGGTCAATCTAAAGCCCACTGCCCTATATAAACTTTCCAAAACCGATTGTAGAAATTTCACTGACACAGGAGTCCCTGCTGCTGAATATTTCGATATAAGAATCTATGAATTATTAGGCTCCCTCAAAACAAATATAAATGACGAAGAAAAAGTAGAATTACTGAATATGTATTTCATTGATTTATTGTCAGAAACAACTTCTACACATGACAATTTTGATTTATTGATTGACACTATAATGGAGAAAAGAGGTAAAATTTCTATTGAAGAAATACAAAAGATTCTTCCGGTAACTACCCGAACAATGCAACGGTATTTTAATGAACGATTAGGAATAAGCTTAAAATCTTTTTTGCGTATTATAAGAAATTTGAATCTTTTTCGAAGCTTAAACAATAATGAAAAGAAATTGTCAGAATTAATATTTGATTTTGGATATCATGATTATAGTCATTTTGTTAAGGATTTTAAATTGATGACCGGTACTTCTCCTGCAAAATATTTCTCAAATATGGAACTATCATCCAGATTACTTATTAAATAGAATATTGTCGTTTTTTTACAGCAATTTTATTTCCCTGATAGGCTACATTTGCGGCAAAACATTCATTAAAAACATATAATTAACTATATGAGATCCTTATTAATCATCTTATTAGTATTTGTTTTGCCTGCATATTCACAGAACAATTCAAACAACAGTCAATCCCGGGAAACTACCACAGAAACTAAAGAAACAAAATCTGTTTTAAGTTGGAATAAATACGATTTTATTCCCGGAACAGAAATTATTTTTGAAGACAATCAGGAGGGTGAACAAAACGGAGAATTCCCAAGTAAGTGGGATTTAGTAAGAGGCAACATAGAAAATGCCAATTTTGATGGAGTAAATGTTATTTACTTTATGAAAGTTAACTCAAATAGCGGAGGAGGAATTGTTCCTCTTATAACAAATAATTCACAGGATTATCTGCCTGATGAGTTTACCGTTGAATTTGATGCTTACTTCCCTGACAATCACTTCACCTATTATTTATTTTTCGCAGATTATAAAAATCAGAAAAGCATTTTTAAAACCGGCGATGACCCTTCTACCTGGTCAGGTGAAAAATATCTCAGATTTAAGCAAAATGGAGCGGATGGTAAAAATATTGATTTAAAGACTATTCCGGGAACAACTTCATCAACTAACAATCCGGGATGGAAACATATTGCTGTTTCATTTAACAAGAGAGCTATCAAAGCATATATAGACCAGACTCGCATACTTAACATTCCTAACGTGGCATTCAATCCAACAGGCATCGGATTATCTTCACAAAATTCCGACGGAAAAAAAGCAGGTTATATTAAAAATGTGAGAATTGCAAAAGGAGCTGTGCCTCTATATGATAAACTACTTACAGATGGTAAAATTGTTACTACCGGTATTAAGTTCGATGTAAATAAAGCTACTTTAA
>CAYXJA010000224.1:0-2212 GCA_964465425.1 uncultured Prolixibacteraceae bacterium
ACCCATTTATTGTTAATGTTGAATCTTTGCAATACCTTACATTGATATTATGGAAAATGGTTTCTCAAGATTCATTAAAGGGCTTACAACTTATACTTTGATTATTCTCGGTATAGGATTGATACTGTTTTTAACTATTCTAAAAAGTTATTTCCTTCCAATTTTACCTTTTGTACTGCTTTTTTACTATGTATCTACTTTAGTGCTTCATAAATTTATGCTTCAAATATCCCAAAAAGACATTTCTAAATTCAGCTTCAAATTCATGATGCTTTCTTTAATCAAAATGTTTATATATATCATCTTCGGTGTTTTATATATAATTTTTGATGAAGAGAATGCAGTGATATTTCTTGTTGTATATCTAATCTTATATGTAGCTTATGCTGTCTATGAAGTAAGATCAGTAATGAGCCTTATTAACGAATCTAAATAAATTCTGACAATACCTTCCTGATTTCACTTCATTTTTATAAATTTATATCTTGATTGTATATTATGAGGCTGCTTGATAAAATATTCATATTTATCCTGTTATTTTTTTCGATACAATCTTTTGCTAATGAAAGTGAAGAAGGGGGAGGAGTTAATGCGGTGGAGAGTATTTCTAACTTCATTAACGATTCCCATGAATGGCATTTCATTACAATTGGTGAAATCGATGTGGCAATTCCATTGCCAGTTATTCTATACAGCAAACATTCCGGATTACATATTTTTTCATCCCATGAGATTTATAAAAGACAGGAAGGTTTCCCTTTTTACATTCAAAAAGAAGGACTAAACAAAGAGAAAATAATAGAAGTTCTGCCAGACGGCTCAGAATATGTTCCCTTTGATGTGTCAATTACAAAAACTGTTACAGGCTCCATTATTGTTGCTTTAATCTTGTTGATCTTTTTTATTTCAGGATCAAGGAAGACAATAAAGAATCCAATGAGCGTCCCAAAAGGTATGCAGAATGTTGTTGAGCCCCTTGTTTTATTTGTAAGAGACGACATTGCTAAACCTTTTGCCGGAACTAAATACAAAACTTACATGCCTTTTCTCCTTACAATATTTAACTTCATTCTTCTTGCTAATTTAATAGGCTTGATTTTACCCCTTGAATTAAATATTACAGGGAATATATCTGTAACTTGCGTACTTGCTGTATTTACTTTTATAATCACAACTGTAAGCGGAAATAAACATTATTGGCTACATATAATAAATCCGGATGTTCCAATTTTTATGAAGTTACCAATTCCATTGATTCCTTTCATTGAATTTTTGGGAATATTTATTAAACCTTTTGTGTTGATGATAAGGTTATTTGCCAATATGTTATCCGGGCATATGATTATAGGTGTTTTAGTAACTTTGATCTTCCTTATGTCTTCTTTATTCAATACTGCTGTTGGAGCAGGAACTTCTTTAATTTCTGTTGCATTTAGTGTTTTTATGCTTGTTGTTGATTTGCTTGTTGCATTCATTCAAGCTTATATTTTTACACTATTATCAGCAATGTATTTTGGAATGGCAACTTCAGAAGAACATACGGAAAAAAAGAAAATTTAAGAAAGTGTTTTATAATATTAATAATTAAGAGTATGTCAATATTAATGGTATTACTGGCCGAAATGGCTATCGGAAAACTAGGTGCCGGTATAGGTGCAGGACTTGCAGCTATTGCTGCCGGAATTGGCATTGGCAAGATCGGAAGCTCAGCTATGGAGGCAATTGCCCGCCAGCCTGAAGCAATGTCCGACATCCGTTCAAACATGATTGTAGCATCAGTATTTATTGAAGGAGTTGCATTCCTTGCAGTCATTGTTTGTGTTCTTCTTGCAATTTTGTAAAATGTTAACGCCATATTCACAGGGATTGCCTGGATATGGCGTTTTATTTAAACTTTAAAATTTATTGCTATGTTTCTTTTTCCTCATTTGGGTACGATGATTTGGATTACTTTGATTTTCCTTATTGTTTTGTTTTTCTTGACAAAATTTGCATGGAAACCTTTGTTAAAGGCTATTGAGAAAAGAGAATCAACTATTGAAAGTTCTCTGAATGCTGCTAAAGAAGCTGATTTGAAAATAGCACAGCTTGAAAGTGAACAGAAATCTATTGTTGAACTGGCACGACAGGAAAAACTTAATCTGATGAAGGAAGGTGTTGAACAAAGGGATAAGATAATTCAGGCTGCTCAAATAAAAGCCAGGGAAGAAGC
>CAYXJA010000225.1:0-2211 GCA_964465425.1 uncultured Prolixibacteraceae bacterium
ATATCTTGGATACTTGCTATTTATAAAAAGTATGGGAGGAAATGTATTGCAGGCATGGCTTAAAGGGGAAGCTTCTTTCCAGATATCAGCTCTTTCTGTTTTTGAAACACCAAACCAACGTGTTGCAGATGAGAGTTTCCCCGGCTTGTCTATTCCTTCTTCTGATTCAGGATGAATAAACGAAATAACACCATCTACATTAATCACCGCCTGGACATCAATTAAAGTTGAATCAAGATTGTTGAAAAGGAATTTTGAAGTTTTATTTGTTGCAGCTGCAAGAGAAGCCATCTGCGCTCCGGAAGAAAATCCCATTAAAGCGATCTTATTTTTATCTATCCCAATTGAATCTGCATTTTCACGAATCCATTTTATTGAAGATTTGATATCATACATAGCTGCAGGATATAGTACTTCCGGTGATAGTCTGTATTCAACTGAAGCACATAAAAAACCATTTTTAGCCAGATAGATAGCTATTGACTCGTCCATCTCCTTATTCCCCGAACTCCATCCCCCTCCATGTATTAGTATTACAACCGGAAGATTGTTTTTGTTTTCAGCAGGAGAATATAAATCGAGGCTTAATGATCTTCCGTTTATTTCAGAATATTTAATATTCCCGGTAATTTTAACAGAATCCCTCAATCTTAGCTCAGGAATTTTTATAAATGGATATTCTTTAATGAGCTTATTATAAGCTGTATTAAGAGTATATGATGAATCAACAGGTAATTTCTTTTCGTTGTTATCTGGAAAAGCATTAAAGTTTAAAAAAATGAAAACAAGAATAAAGTAATATGTCAGCTTATTTCTCATCCTTTAAATATTGGGTTAAAGGAATTCCTTTTTCCCTGAAACCTTTCACAGCTATTGCTGCAATTGCCCTGGCTCCTTCTTCAGAAAAATGAGTGTCGTCCTTTTTCCCTTCAGGAAACTTATTGTAAATTCCGGGCTCAATATGCAGGTATAGTTTTTTTGAGCCTTCATCACCATGTGAAGAAACAATTTTTTCACTTTCCTTCTGCATATCAATTAGCGGAATATTCAAACTATCAGCAATACTTCTTACGATATTTGGATATTCACCATGAGTGTCAATCAGTTTTCCTTGTTCATCGAATTTTCTTCTTACTACCGGAGTGCATAAAACAGGATTAACTCCTTTTGATTGGCTTTCTTTAATAAACCTGACAAGGTTATACCTGTATTCTTCAGGTGTAGCATAACGCCCTGTTTTCTCTATCGAGCCATCGTTATGTCCGAATTGAATAATTATAAAATCGCCTTCCTTCATTCTTGAATACACAGTATCCCACCTGCTTTCATAGATAAAAGAACGGGTACTCCTTCCATTACGGGCATGATTTTCTATTTCAATTAGAGTAGTATCAAAAAATTCCGGAAGAAGTTGCCCCCATCCTCTTTCCGGATTATCTTCAAGAGGCTTATCTGCCATTGTTGAATCTCCAATCATAAAAAGCTTAGGAACAGACTTCTTTTCGCAGGAAGATATTATTGTCATGATTATTAAAGCGAAAACTATTTTTTTCATATTAATAACAAATTACGAAGAATGGCCTTATTCAATAAATGTATTTTATTGAAAGCAACAAGATTAACGGTTTATAGCTTTACTTCATCCGGGTTGTTAAGCAATTCAAGCTCTTTAAGAATATATTCCTTGAATTCACCAATTGTTTTAATTGCATATTTTTCTGTTTCCCATGTAGCCCCGAAATACCAGCTTACTATTTTATTGTCCGGCTTTAGAATCATCACCTGATTGTCAGGGTCTGTTGTAAAATCAATAATATCTTTGCTTTTTGCTATAACAACCAATCCAAGTAAATCGTTATTCAAACTTTGCTTTCCCCATGTACCCATAGCTGTCCATTCGCCTTCAACGATTTTAATAATTTCACATGTAGTGTCCTTATGTATTCCGGTACAAATATTAGCAACTTCTTCTTCCAGGAAAAGTATTTGTCTGGTTAATCTTGTATTTGCATCGATGGAAAGGTAAGAAGTGCAGTTTGATTTAAAGTCGTTTGTTGTCCATCCGTAATAATCAGTTTGAATCATTGCACGCAATGGACCTTGGGATATTATTTTACTGATAACGCTGTCAGTTTCAGCTACTCTTTCAGCTGCGGATCCATTCCAGTAGCCAATAGAACCTATTCCAAGTGATTTGCCTACTTTTAATAC
>CAYXJA010000226.1:0-2198 GCA_964465425.1 uncultured Prolixibacteraceae bacterium
TTCTTAACGATAATTTCGGCATTATTGAAGGTCTTATGACTACAGTTCACGCTACAACTGCAACTCAGAAAACAGTTGACGGTCCTTCAATGAAAGACTGGAGAGGTGGCCGTGGTGCTGCTCAGAATATTATCCCTTCATCAACAGGTGCTGCTAAGGCTGTAGGTAAAGTTATCCCTGAACTCAATGGTAAGCTTACTGGTATGGCTTTCCGCGTTCCAACTCCTGACGTATCAGTTGTTGACCTTACAGTTCGCCTTGCAAAAGCTGCTCCTTATGCAGAAATTTGCAAAGCTATGAAAGCTGCTTCAGAAGGCCCAATGAAAGGTATCCTTGGTTATACTGAAGATGAAGTTGTTTCTAACGACTTCCTTGGCGAATCATGTACTTCAGTTTTCGACGCAGGTGCAGGTATCGGCCTTAATGACAACTTCGTGAAAGTTGTTAGCTGGTATGACAATGAAATGGGTTACTCAACAAAGGTTGTTGAACTTATACAACACATGTATTCAGTTGATCACGCATAGTATTATATTGTATAATATATATAAAGAGACGCCTCAAAAGCGTCTCTTTTTTTTGATTGTTAATAAAGATTTATCTTTCGAATCCAATTATCCATTGTTCTATTTATGCAAAATAGATAAAATATGTATAAACTTCTTTAAAACAGTTTATTAAACTATCATACTCCCCTTAAGGCCAAAAAGTAACCTTATAAAATTTTGCTTATCTCAAAGAATTTATACTTTTGATATTGCTCTATTAAAAAACGAGAATCAAGAATTCAATGTTCAATTCTTTTGTTCTTTGAAATTCAGGATGATAGATTACTTTAATTTACATCCGAATCATTAATGTGTAACAATTTGTAACTAATCGCATTTCGTATGGAAAATTTACTCAAAGATTCAATGTCTAATTCAGTAGATGTTCAAGAAGTTGAATTACAAGATGTTAAAACAAAGCATTTTTCAGACATGACCATTTCAGATAAGGAAAGGGAAATTGAAATTGGAAACTTGCAGGATTATCTGAATACATTCGGTGAATTTGTCGATAATTTATAAAGGGACGGGAGTCCCTTTTTTTTTGTCCATACGTTTTATAACTTTCAAAACTTTTTTAAAATTGATTCTTTTTAATGGACAAAACTCTGATCATAATTCTTGGTCCTACCGCTATCGGGAAAACTTCAATCAGCATTGAAGCTGCCTCTCTCTTGAATACTGAAATAATATCAGCCGATTCCCGTCAAATATTCAGGGAGCTTTCAATTGGGACAGCTGTACCCGATTCTCAGCAGCTTAATATTGTTAAACACCACATGATCCAAAATCATTCGATTCATGAGTACTTCAGTGCCAACAACTTTGAGATTGAAGCTTTGGAAATTATTTCTACTATATTCGAAAAAAACAAATTTGCAATTATGACCGGTGGCTCAATGCTATATATCGATGCACTTTGCAATGGCATTGACGACCTTCCTACAATAGATCCAACAATCAGAAAAGAAATAATTGAGCGTTTTGAAAAAGAAGGTCTCGAACCTCTCCGTTTTGAATTGAAAAAATTAGATCCTGAATATTACGAGTCGTCTGATATAAGAAATCCCAAAAGGGTTATGCATGCTCTTGAGATTTTTTACATGACAGGAAAAAAATATTCTTCACTAAGAACAAATACAAAAAAGCAAAGAGATTTTAATATTCTCAAAATCGGACTTAACACCGACAGGAAGATTCTGCATGATAGAATAAACCATCGAGTTGATGAAATGATTAAAAACGGACTCGTTGATGAAGCAAGATCGGTTTATGAATTCAAAAATCTTAACTCACTAAAAACTGTCGGTTATAAAGAACTTTTCTCTTACTTTGAAAATGAAATTGACTTGCCAACGGCAATAAATTTGATAAAGAGAAACAGCAGGAGATATGCTCGCAAGCAGTTGACCTGGTTTAATGGTGATCCGGAAATTATTTGGTTTGATCCTGCAGACAAAAATGAAATATTTAATTTTATAAAAAATAAAACAGGTTTGTTATGAAAATAGTGATTATTGGGAGTGCGCATCCTTTAAGGGGTGGACTTGCAAGCTTTAATGAAAGACTTGCCAAAGAATTTCAAAATAATAATCATGAAATAAAAATTGAAACCTTTTCACTTCAATATCCAAAGATATTATTCCCCGG
>CAYXJA010000227.1:0-2186 GCA_964465425.1 uncultured Prolixibacteraceae bacterium
TTTTTCTTAACTGCGAACAAGGTTCATTCGTTCTTAACAGTGCCAATGTAAAAGTATACAACAATACGTATATCAACAGCACAGCAAGCTTCGGAAGAAATGAACGTGGCGATGAAACAGACCATTTCGGGTGGCATATTCTCACCTCTCCGGGTGTTGATTCTCGATTCAATCATATTTTCAAGAACAACATCTTCTTCATGGAAAAGAAATACCAACGCCCCCGATTTACAACATGGCAACCCTCTAATATGTGTGAAAGGCTTAGTAAGTCTCAACTATCAGAAATGAATAACAATTTCTTTCTTAACGAATCTGAAGAAAAATCAGATACTATAATTTCCTGGAGCCCGGCAAATAATGAAAAATGTACTGCAAAATTAATTGCCCCGGAAGAACTGACAGCTTTATATCCTGATTTTGAAACTGAAAGTAATGTTGAAAGCGGAATAACTACTTCGTTTTTCAATAATTTCAGTCAGAATGATTTCAGCATTAAAGCTGAAAATAAAGAAATTGTGAAAGGTGCACTTATCCCTGATGAGATTTCAACCATATTAAAATTAAAAGATAAAAAAGCTGCTTTTGCAGGAGCTTATTAATTAGAATAAAAGAATCTACAAACATAAAGGCCGGATAATATTATCCGGCCTTTTTATTAAAATTGATTAATTGGAGTTATTTACGTCCTGACATTTCTGCTCTAAGCTTATTCCTGTTAAACAGTGCATCCTTATTCCCCGGATTCACTTCAAGTGTTTTATCAAAATATTCAAGAGCCTTCTTTAAATTACCAATTTGTATATAAGCTATTGCCTTATTATTAAGAAACTCTTCTACCGGCTTATAATTTCTTTCCAGTTTGTTATATATTGATATTGCATCATTCCACATCTGCTTGTTAAGCTTTATTACAGCCATTTGTTTCAATGCTTCATAGTTGTCAGGGAAGTAATTCAGAATACGTTCAAACCATCCCCCTGCACCATCTAAATCTCCCATTGAAAGACTCAATGATGCAAGCTCAAAAATAACCTCAACATCTTCGTTGTTCGACTTATACAAGTTATTTAAGATTCGCATATTCTTCTGAACCTGAAAATATTGAAGTCTTTTATTACCTTGTACCTGATATAATTGTGAAAGTATCTTATTGTATTTATAATTTACTGAATCCCTTGAGATGATAAAATCCAAATCACTCTTAGCCTTTTCAAAAGCTTTCTTATTCATTTGTACTTGTGACCGCATGAAATACAACTCATTATCATCAGGTCTTTCATCAAGCAACTGATTGACAATCTTCAGTGCCTCATCATTTTTATCGACCTTCATATATGTTTCAGCAATCATAATATTCAAACGGTATTTTTCTTTTGGGTTTACTTTTAACATTTGCCGGTAACAATTAATAGCATCATCATATTTGCCATATTTCTTATAAAAAGAAGATAACAATTCATTAAACCTATAACTGCCGGGATTCTTCTTTACTAACAATTCTGCTTCATTCAATGCTTCTTGTCCTTTGCCTGTATTCGAAAGTAAGGTTATCTTTAAAGACAAGTAATTTTCATCATTGGGTTTTAACCTTAATGAATCAAGAACAATTTTCATTGCTTTCTTATTTTCCGATATCTCTTTCAGTGAGTTTGCTTGTTTTAGCACTATATTCAGCATCATCCTGTTGAAATATGTTTCAAGGTAATTGCTGTCAGATTGAAAAGCCTTATCAAGGTCATCAGATGCCCTTTTGTAGTATTTATTACTGATAGCATCATATGCTGCTCTGTTGAAATACTGAGGTGTAACCGAAAAATCATCTGTTATTTTTATAAACTCATCAGCATCAAAAGGATAAAACTCAGGGATATTAGCTGCTCTTTTTTCAAAGCAAAGATTTTCAAGCAATACCGGAGGAGAATCATTTCCGTTCTCATCAATATGTGTAAGATATAGCTGTGTATAGATACCACGGTTTTTAGAAGAGAAAACAATCCATTTACTGTTTGGTGACCATGAATGCCATGAATTCATTTCATCCATATTGCAATTCATCAGGCGAGGTGTTCCTCCTCCAGAAGGCATAATATAAAGACGACTTTCGGGTCGTAAAAGCATAAAATTATCGGCCTGACAAAAGACTATCCATTTACCATCGGGCGAGAACTTTGGAAAATAATTGC
>CAYXJA010000228.1:0-2173 GCA_964465425.1 uncultured Prolixibacteraceae bacterium
ATATTGTTATTCTATGATCATCCTGGCAAAGGGAACACTTTCATGGGAAGCGAACTCTCCTTTGAGATATTTGAAATAGCCTGTAATGGCTATCATTGCTGCATTATCAGTTGTATATCTGAATTCGGGAATGAACAGTTTCCATTTTTTGCGAATTGCCATTTCCGTAAGTTCATTTCTTAATCCTGAGTTAGCTGAAACACCTCCTGCAACAGTGATTTCATTAATGCCTGTTTCTTTGGAAGCCCTGGCCAGCTTGCCCAGCAGAATATCAATTATGGTTTTTTGAAGTGAGGCACATAAGTCAGCCTTGTTTTCTTCAATATAGTTATCATTCTTCTTCAATTCATCCCTGAGATGATAAAGGAAGCTGGTCTTCAAACCACTGAAACTGTAATCCAGTCCCTGAATTTTTGGTTTACTGAATTCAATTGCTGTTGGATTTCCTTCTTTAGCCAATCTATCTATATGAGGACCACCGGGATAGGGGAGTCCCATCACTTTTGCACATTTGTCGAAAGCTTCTCCTGCTGCATCGTCTATCGTTTGACCGATAACTTCCATCTTAAGGTGGTCTTTGACTAGAATGATCTGTGAATTTCCCCCTGAAACCAATAAACACAGATGAGGGAACTTAGGTTTGTCGTTATCATTTTCATCATTTTTAATGTAATGAGCAAGGACATGCCCTTGTAAATGATTTACTTCCATCATTGGTATTCCAAGAGAAAGTGATAAACCCTTTGTAAATGAAGTTCCTACAAGAAGCGAGCCCAGGAGGCCGGGACCTCTCGTGAAAGCAATTGCTGTTAAATCTTTAATGTCAATACCAGCTTGTTTGATTGCCTGATCAACAACGGGAACTATATTTTGCTGGTGTGCCCTGGATGCCAGCTCCGGAACAACGCCGCCATATGCTTCATGCACTTTTTGGCCTGCAATGATATTCGATTTTATGACCCCATTTTCAATAATTGCTGCTGAAGTATCATCGCACGATGACTCAATCCCGAGTATTATGATTTTTTTATTTTCAGGCATAATTAATTACCATAATTTTCTGTTAACAGATCATATTTTTGGTACAAAATATGTTATTTTGTGATATTAACAATTCAGGAGGGCAAAAGTATCAAAAAAACAATAAACATAGTAATTGTAATTATTTCATTGATGCTGCTTATAGTTGCCTCTGCTTATCTTGTATTACAAAGCAGAGTGGTACAAACTATGATAATCTCTACTGTAACAAGCAATATATCAAGATCTACCGGTGCTGATGTGAAAATTAAAAAGGTGAAGTTTTCCCTTCTTAGAAAGGTAGTATTTGAGGATGTATATTTTAGTGACCAAAATAAAGATACTTTACTTTTTGCTGAAGATTTTTCCCTCGATATTGATTCCCTGCAGTTAAGAAAGAAAAGTCTGAAGCTAAGTTCTTTAAGAATCGGACATCCAAAAATCTTTATTCAGCGCATTGACAGCAGCAATTTTAATTTTTCATTTCTTTTTTCAGAGAGGAAAAGTACTTCTGAGCCGTGGAATTTTTCATTTAAAAGGATAGCCATTGAAGATGGAGAATTCAGATTTCATGACGACAGTATTTCTGAAACCCTTAACCGTTTTTTAAAATTAAAGGGTGTTGATCTCGATTTGAAGAATATAAAATTTATTTCTGCCAATGACTTTTCAGGTTCATTGGAACAGCTTGTTTTTAAAAGTGGTAACGGATTCATTCTTAAAGAAATGAATTCTGAGTTTCAATATGCAGATTCGGTTGTTACATTGAAAAAAATTGAAGCGTTAAGCGAATATTCATCGCTGAAGGCTGATTCTCTTGTGCTCGGCATGAAAGATTTCATGAAAAATGATGATTTTTCTGAACTTGAAGTAAATCTCAAACTTAACCAGCTTCTGGTAAGTATTAATGATGCCGGATATTTTTATGATGACTTTAAAGGTGAAGGTCCTGATATTAAGTTAGCAGGGAGCCTTACCGGCAGTATTAATGATTTGAAGGGTAAGAATATTGTTGCAACAATTGGTGATATTACAAGAGCAACAGGAGATTTTTATCTGAATGGACTTCCTGACATAGCTAACACCTATATCTTTTTAAATCTGAATGAATCGTTTGCTAATCTGAATGAAATCAGAAGTCAGGAGTTTCCGG
>CAYXJA010000229.1:0-2167 GCA_964465425.1 uncultured Prolixibacteraceae bacterium
ATTTATTGGTAAACTGAATACTAAACACCGGATTTCTTAACTCATTAATATTCTTACGCATATACATAAACAACTCATAATTATTCCAATTTTGAATCTATATAAACTAAAAAATTGTGATATTTGTCTGTGATTATTATATCAAAGTATACAACAATCAAAAAATAATAAAATGTATAAAATCCAAAACCTTAACAAGATTGATGAAGAGGGATTAAAGCTTTTCCCTAAAGATCAATATCAGATCAACAGTAGTTTCACTGATCCGGATGCAATCATTCTCAGAAGTTTCGATATGAATAATATGGAAATTCCCGGAACTGTAAAGGCTATTGCTCGTGCAGGTGCAGGTTATAACAATATTCCTTGCGAAAAATGTACCGAAAAAGGTGTTGTCGTTTTCAATACTCCGGGTGCTAATGCAAATGGAGTTAAAGAATTGGTAATTGCTGGTTTATTGCTTTCATCAAGAGGAATCGCCGAATCAATTGAATGGGCAAAAACCTTGAAAGGAAAAGGAGCGGAAATACCGGCTCTTGTTGAAGAAGGTAAAAAGAACTATGGTGGTCAGGAAATCCAGGGCAAAACTCTTGCAGTAATTGGGCTTGGTGCTATTGGTGTTTTAGTGGCTAATGCTGCTCAGTCGCTAGGCATGAAAGTTATTGGCTTTGACCCTTATTTATCAGTTAAAGCTGCTCTAAAATTAAGCACTCAGGTTAATGTTGCCGGTAGTATTGAAGCAACTTTGGCAAATGCTGATTATGTAACTATCAATGTTCCTCAAACACCTGATACTAAGAATTACATAAACAAGGATAAATTAGCTATGATGAAGGATGGTGTTCGCGTTCTTAACTTTGCTCGTGGAGGACTTGTTAATAATGCAGACATGAAAGTTGCACTTGAAAATGGTAAAGTTGCAAAATATGTAACCGACTTTCCTGATGCTGATGTCCTTGAAATGAAAAACGTCATACCTGTTGCACATCTTGGAGCTTCAACTCTTGAATCTGAAACAAATTGTGCAATAATGGCTGTTGACCAGATTAGAGAATTCATAGAACATGGCAATATTATTAACTCTGTAAATTTCCCTGCTGCAGAAATGGACAGATCAGGCGGAGTAAGAATTATAATTGCCAATAAGAACGTTCCGAATATGGTAGGACAGATAACTACTGTTTTAGCTTCAGAAGATGTCAATATTGCTAACATGCTCAACAGAAACCGTAATGAAATTGCTTATAACATTATTGACACTGATCATCAGGAAATAAGTGATTCATTGGTTAATAAACTCAAAGCAATTGAAGGAATTATTTTCATGAGAATTATTAAATAACCTTTTTAAATAAAACTTTTTTAAGGGTTGGTTTTTATCAAAAAATCAACCCTTTTTATTTTTATTAAAAAAATATATTATCTCTGTGAACTTTTTTTTAATCCATTTTGTTTAAACATTGCGGGGTTACATAAAATACTTCATAATGAACCCCGTTCAGACGTTATATTATAGTTCATAAGGTTTGGTTTTGTTAGTTTGGTTAAGGTTAACCGCCGGGGGTTCCGGCGGTTTTTTTTATTCTCCATAATTAGTAATTTTGCACAATGAATTAATATTTAAAAATATGTTGAAAGCAGAAATCCACACCGCTAAAGGTGTAATGAAAGTTAAGTTCTTTGAAGAAGATGCTCCGGGCACAGTGGCTAATTTTGTAAAACTTTCCAAAGAAGGTTTTTACGACGGATTAAATTTCCACAGAGTAATTCCAAATTTTGTTATTCAGGGAGGATGCCCTAACGGCACTGGCGCCGGAGGTCCTGGTTATACTATCAAATGTGAATTGACAGGTAACAATCAATATCACGACCGTGGCGTTTTATCAATGGCTCATGCAGGAAGAAATACCGGTGGCTCACAATTCTTTATTTGTCATAGCAGGGATAATACTGCTCATCTCGACAGAAATCATACTTGCTTTGGAAAAGTATATGAAGGTCTTGAGGTTATTGATAATATCAGACAAGGAGAAATAATCGAGAAAATTACTATTATAGAAGAGTAATTCTTAAGTGTAATTACCAAATCTTTTAATAGATTTAAATTTAACGCATGAAAATCATTTGCATAGGCAGAAATTACGTAGAACATATCGAGGAACTGAAA
>CAYXJA010000230.1:0-2162 GCA_964465425.1 uncultured Prolixibacteraceae bacterium
TTCTGATTCTTTTAGGTGTTTAATAAGGTTAAACGCTGATGGTTTTTGTTTTGTTATTTTCTTAGTTAATATTTCTGATTCTCTTTTCCCATTCCCAGGCTGAACGAAGTGTTTCTTCGAGTGTGCTTTGCGATTTCCATCCCAGAACTTCATTTGCTTTTGATGTATCCGCAAATATTTCAACTATATCTCCGGCTCTTCTGCCAACAATCTGATATTTCAATTCAACATTGTTGACTTGCTGAAATGCATTCACCAGTTCCAGTACACTCAAACCCTTACCGGTTCCAACGTTGAATATTTCATAGTTCTCTGCATTTTTATTTTCAATCATCCTCCTGATTGCATGTACATGTGCTTTTGCAAGATCAACTACATGAATGTAATCACGAACACATGTGCCGTCAGGTGTATTATAATCATCGCCAAAGATGCTAAGCTTTTCTCTTAACCCTGCTGCTGTTTGTGTTACAAAAGGGACAAGATTTGCGGGAATGCCAAGAGGAAGTTCACCTATCAAAGCTGAAGGGTGTGCACCTATCGGATTGAAATATCTTAATGAAATGGCTTTTAATTCAGGGGTCACAGCTATGGTGTCACGTATTATTTCTTCACAAATCTGTTTTGTATTGCCATAGGGTGAACTTGCTTCTTTTATTGGAGATGCCTCTGTAACAGGCAATTTGTCAGGCTCCCCGTATACTGTGCAAGATGATGAAAAAACAAGATTCGGAACGTTATGCTTTTTCATACATTCCAATATGTTCATAAGGGAAACAAGGTTATTGCGGTAGTATAGCAATGGTTTTTCAACCGATTCCCCCACAGCCTTGCTTGCAGCAAAATGAATAATAGAATCGATGGCAGGGTATTTTTCAAATAAAGAATTTGTCTTTTGGGAATCTTTTAAATCGATGTTTTCAAATATAGGCCTGACTCCCGTAATTTGTTCTATCCCATTCAGTACATCAGCGGAAGAATTGGAAAGGTCGTCGGCAATAATAGTTTCAAAGCCTTCATTGATAAGTTCCACAACTGTATGTGAACCTATATAGCCCATTCCTCCTGTCACTAAAACTTGTCTGCGCATAGTTTATTAAAATTTTTAAGCTACAAAAATAGTAAATATATTTTCTATCATCTTCAATTTTCTGATAACTACAGCTATCAGTGTACTGTAATTTATTGTTTTGAAAAATTACTTTTGAGAATAACAAAATTTACTTACTTTTGAATTTCACAACTGAAGCGTAATGAATATTTCCGGTTACATACATACACTCTTGAAATTCAATGAATGCGTCATAATTCCTGACTTCGGGGGATTTATTTCAAGCTATGTTCCTGCTCGTTTCGACAGAAAAAAGAATGTCTTCTTACCACCTTCAAAAGAAATAACTTTCAATTCGAAGATCGTAAAGAACGACGGATTATTGATTAACCATATTGTTGAAAAAGAAGGAATCGGATATCACGATGCCCGTATGGCAATTGATAACTGGGTTGAGAATACAATGAAATCGTTGTACGATGGCAATGAAGTTTCATTTGAAGGAGCCGGCACCTTAAGTATGGATCGCCATGGCTCTTTTATTTATATACCCGGTTCTGATAACAAGCTTACTGATGCATATGGATTGGAAGAACTGAATGTTAAGCATATTGTTTTAACCGCTCCAAAAGAAATCAAACAGCGTCCTGCTGTCAGGGCAATAAGCTATAGGGCAAATATTGGCAAGGTAGCTGCAGGGATTGCTTTACTTGTCACCTTATCACTTATTCCTTTAAGGAAAGGCAATTTTGATTATACATCATCAGTTGTTAATACTCCTTCTTTGATTAAGAGTACTGAAGCTGTGCAGTCTGATGTTCAGGAAAATGAAAATGTTACAGAGGAAGTTATTGCAGAAGTAGTTTCCCAGCCGGAAGTTAAACCTTATATACTTGTTGGAGGCAGTTTTCAGTATTATGAAAATGCCCACAACTTTGAATTAGAATTAAGAATCAACGGGCATCATCCTGAGGTTTTCAAGCAGGACAATGGTCTTTACAAAGTGGCGATTGATTCATATACCGACAAAGATGAAGCTCTTGTTGCCATGAAGGATTTCAGGAATAACCACCCAAATATTAATGCCTGGGTAAGCAGAAGATAAGAAATG
>CAYXJA010000231.1:0-2096 GCA_964465425.1 uncultured Prolixibacteraceae bacterium
GGCAGGTTGCAAACAGGGTTCCAAGATTAAGAGAGTTTTCCGCCAAATACGATGTAGTAATATTCGTAAGTGGCAAGAACAGTTCCAACGGAAATCTCTTATTTAATGAATGTTTGAAAATCAATCCCCGGTGCTATTTCATTTCAAAACCCGAAGAAATAAAACCGGAATGGCTTTCCGGTATTGAAACAATTGGCATAACCGGTGCTACCTCAACGCCCCAATGGCTAATGGAAAATGTGAGGGATCATGTTACAGCTATTTTAAATATTAAAGAATAAAAACAATATAGAAGATAAGAAAGGCCATTAATCTTAATTCTTCTTAAATTTGTTCCGTACTTCAAATTCATTTGATTATGATAGAAAAACGAAAAGGCATTAAAAAAATAGGAGTCTTCACTTCAGGTGGTGATGCTCCGGGCATGAATGCTGCCATCAGGGCAGTAACCCGTGCAGCAATAGCCAATGACATGGAAGTTATAGGAATAAAAAGAGGTTATCAGGGAATGATTGAAGGCGACTTTATTCCGTTGAAATCCAACGACGTTAGCGGTATTATACAACAGGGAGGAACCTTTCTCCAGACCGCCCGAAGCATGGAATTCAAAACCGATGAAGGAATGGCCAAAGCATATAAGAATCTAATAGATAACGATATCGATGCTGTTGTAGTGATCGGTGGCGATGGTAGCTTTACCGGAGCGCTTGCTTTTTCTCAGCAATATGAAATGCCGTTCATTGGTATTCCTGGCACTATCGACAATGATATGTTCGGAACTGAATACACAATAGGATATGACACAGCATTAAATACAGTAGTTCAAGCTGTTGACAAAATTAAAGACACTGCTAATTCACATGGAAGAATATTCTTTGTTGAAGTTATGGGCAGAGAAGCCGGACAGCTTGCATTAAAGGCAGGCATAGCCTGTGGTGCTGAAGTAATTGTAATACCTGAAGAACATTCCGGAGAAGATCATCTTAAGACCTTCCTTGAAAGAGATTTCAAAAAGAAAAAGCGTTCAGGAATCGTTATAGTTGCTGAAGGCGGAAAAGCTGGCGGTGCTTTAAAACTAGCCGAGAAAGTTCAAAAAGAATACCCTGAAATAGATGTACGTGTTTCTATCCTCGGGCACATGCAAAGAGGGGGAACACCAACAGCAACTGACAGGGTTGCTGCCACTCAAATGGGTGTTGCTGCTATCCAGGCCTTGCTCGAAGATCAGAAAAGCGTAATGGTAGGCATGCAAAACGATGAGATTGTTTATGTTCCTCTTATTAAAGTTGTTAAAACAAACAGGGAAATAGACAACAATCTGCTTAGCATTCAAAATATTATCAATTCTGCATAACTATATTAGAATAATTATACTTAAGGCTGTCCTGTTTGCCGGGGCAGCCTTTTTTTTTATTTATACTCTGCTGCTTAAATAATTCAACGCTTTACGACAGGTACCTCAACCGTAGCAGAATACCACCAGAGTACCACCAAAGAGCCTCTTTCTCCTGTTAGAATGGGAGAAGGTGGCTCTTTGGTGGCACTCTGGTGGCAATTTGCTACGAATGATGTTTATAAATGAATTTTAAAAATGTGGCATTTTAATTGCATACATTTCGTATGTTTATAAATGAAAAGCCGCTATAGATGAATGAATTTTTAAGGTTAATACGCCTGCAATTTTACAACTGGAAGATATCCCCTCCTAACATGATACAACGGGGAGTAGGTTTTATAACTTCTCCGGCAGGGTTATTGGTAAAACCTTTAATAAAGACCGCTACCCCACTGCTTGAAAGCGTTTTAAAGAATTCAAACAAATATATTGCCGATGCCATTTACAGCTTTTCGAATAATGTAAATGACCTTAATACATTGCCGGAAGAGGAATTCATTCTCTGGCTGAACAATGCAGATAAGTCGGCTAAAAAATGGGTAAAGGCGGGCATTGCAACCCTTGCAGCTGAAGGTGCTTCCACCGGAATCGGTGGTTTTGCAATGCTGGCAGTCGATATTCCTGCTTCATTTGGAATTATCATGGCTTATTCCAATAAAATTGCCCTTTCCTATCAGATTGATATAACAACAAAAGAATC
>CAYXJA010000232.1:0-2075 GCA_964465425.1 uncultured Prolixibacteraceae bacterium
ATAGCCAATAACCGAATCGCTATTTGCAAAATCAGTTTTTACTCTGTCTCTCACTTCTTTTGAAGTTGTTGGGTGAAAAAGCATTAAATCTGCATATACAGGGGCTGAATTTTTAAAATCCGTTTCAAGCAATGGTAAAAAGTCGTTCAATTGTTTCATTTGTTCCGGTGATAATACAACGTCAATGGATTTGAAATTGTCAACGCCTACTATACCTGCTATTTTGGGATTGTTGGTTAATGCTAATTGTAACATTATTTCGCCAGCCATTGAATGCCCGATGATTACAACATTATTAAGGTTCATTTTTTCAATAAATGCTGTTACATCATTGGCATATTCTTCAACTGTCCAGTTGTTTCTTTCGGCTTTTGATTTGCCAAAACCTGGTAAGTCAAGAGCGCAGGCATTGTAATTTTTAGAAAAATATTCTATTTGATCTTTCCAATAAGTTCCGTTAATGCACCATCCATGCAAAAAGAGAAGTGTTGTGTCGCCTTGTCCTTGTTGGAAATAATTGATTTCAACTTTTCTTTCACTGATTGTGATTTGTTTAGCTGTCATTGTTTCTTGTGTTTGTGCCTTGCATACACTTCCTGAAAGTGAAGCAATGACGATTAGTAAAATTGCTTTTTTATTCATTTTGTTTGAATTTGAAGCAAAGCTAAAAGCTACATGTGACAACCCTATGTCAGGAGTTTAAAATAATCTTTTTGAAAGTTCTTCTAATTAGTGTTTAATTCGTACAGTTTTCCATTTAATCAACCGGCTCATGAATATCATAAATACTCCGGCAATCAAAAATGGAAGCCAAATACTTATTATCATATCAGCTTTTGCAAAATTTGTAATCATATAAATCAAAGCTGCAATTAAAATGACTACACCGAAGTATAACATTAAATTACTTGCAAATGCAAATTGACGAGTATTTTTTGAATCCCGTTTATTGTTTCTATTCAAAACGCCTTTCTGTATCATAATATTGAAATATAGTGATTAATCATTATTTAAAATTTATCTTTCCATTTATTCTCAATAATTCCTTGCTTTTCGATAGTGCTTTTATGTATAAACCTGTTTCATGACAAGACAGAATTGTTTTATGGCAACACAATTAGTTTCTTCGTTTCCGTAAATGAGCCTGCTTGTAAACGGTAAAAATAAATCCCGCTCGGGATATTAGCTGCTTTCCATTCCCGGGTATAATATCCTGCAGCGATTTCTTCTGAGAAAATTGTTGTCACTTCTCTTCCCAGGCGATCATATACTTTCAAAGACACAAACGATTCAGACGGAATGCTAAATGAAATATTTGTCGAAGTATTAAACGGATTCGGATAATTCTGCTTCAAAGAAAATGTTAAGGGTACTGAAATTTCACTTTCTACATTTACTCCGGTAGGAGAGTCTGTAACCCAGATACCGGAACTTGTCCCTGCAAAGATACCATCACTGCTTACGGCCAGAGACCAAACACGTGTATCTTCCGGCAACCCCGGGCTAAATGAAGTCCAGGTTACACCCTTGTCATCCGAAAGGTAGGATCCGTCATTATCAGTCCCTGCAATAAGCTGGTTATTTACAGCTACAAGGCAGTTTACATTCCTGAGCACCGATGGGTCTGCTGCCCAGCTGGTTCCGCTATTTTCAGATATGAAAACACCTGTCAGCGTTACCGCAAATATTTTATTATCCATTACCACAAGTTGTGAAATGTGTGTATCGGTAAGGTCTGTATTAACTGCAGTCCAGCTTGTCCCGTCGCTTGCCAATTTGAAAACACCGTTGCTGGCACTGCCTGCAAAAATGTTATCTCCACTTGCAACAATTGAAGTGATACGGGCATCTTCTGTTATTCCCGAACTAATTTCAGTCCAAGTATTACCGTTATCTGTTGATTTATAAATATCACCAGTTGTGCCAACAAATAGAGTGGTATTAATCATTACAATGGACCAGATGGCAGCGTCATCAGGTATACCTGTTGGTGTGAAAGCATTCCAGGTTGTACCTTCATCTGTCGACTGAATAAAACCATTCCATGTTCCGGCAAGAATTCCGGAATTCAGATT
>CAYXJA010000233.1:0-2055 GCA_964465425.1 uncultured Prolixibacteraceae bacterium
TTGCTGCTTTTTTTAAAAAGAACTACAATGTCATTGGACATACTATTGCACGTGTCGTTTCTACTTCAATGCCTGACACCGGCTTTTACGCAATGAGCGGTGCAATTCAGTCTGAAAAGGTTGAACTGGTAATGGGTAAGCAACTTGGCTTTGGTGCTTTAGGCTCAACTATTCACGGTATGTTCGAACCTGAAATGAGAATTAAGAAAAGTATAGCCCTTTATGCAAAAAGGAAAAATATTGCTTTTATAAAGTTGATAATCAATGATGCTTCTTTAAAAAGGATTCAAAACTTTGTTGAATATTTCAAAACTAAAAATCAATACGGGTATGCCCCCTGCGAACTTTATAACGGGGCTTGTTATCCGGCTTATGAATATGAAGGCTCTGCCTGCTCTGCGTTTGGTATGTCGCTGCTCGATGTAGCCGGTGTACTTCCTGATGAATCAGCACAGTGGATGGTAGATGTAAAAATTCCTATTGACCTGGTTGGTGGTGAGTTTAATCAAAACAAGAAGATTAAGACATCTTCCATTACTAAATCTAAAAGCTGGTATGAAGGCGATGGGGTAGAAGGGGTTGATTATGCTGAATATAAGGTTTATGTTCCGGATCGTGCTTTTGATTGGATTGAAAATAAAAGAAACACTAATGATTCCAGATATATTGCAATCAATGAAAATGGAATTCCCGGCGTAGTTGTTGATATGACATCTGTTGAAGTTGATACCACCGCCCCTGTTCTGAAGAAAAGAAAAACATCAAACTTATTTGTGAATACTTTCAGTAAGAACTATATAAGGCCTGAGATTCTAATTCAGAATGATGACAGAGTTGAACAGAAAGACTAATTTTATACATCCAATAATCTTTGCTCACCTCTGAGTTCTCTTATTCCGGTAGCATCCTGACTTACTTCAATTGTGCCCTTATAATTGTGGTTCTCATCGCGAAGAGCAAAATATCTGATATGGATAAATCTCCCTTTCATTTGTATCCAAAACTCAGCTACACTCCTTTTTCCATCCTTGAATGAGTCTATTATCTGGTTCACAATATGTACACTTTCATGCGGATGACAGTTTTGTACTTTTCTACCAATGATAGCCTTCGACCGTTGAAAGATTCTGTGGTTTGATCCTGAAAAATATTTCACCTCGTCATTTTCATCAACAAAGGTTATATCAACAGGTAGATTGTTAAGCATCAACATAAGTTGTTCTGCTGTTAATACTCCCGTTCCCAGATCAATTTGCCCGGTTATTATTTCATTTGACTTTTCCTCGTGACCAACTTTCGCAGGGGGCTTTATATAACTCCAGCCTATCTCGTCGCACTGCCATAGCAAGTCATCCCAGGTTTTCTCAGGTATTGATTTTAAGGCTATTGGAAACACAATTTGTTCTTCCCTGAATATTATTGGCAGTACTACAAAAAATAATCGACCAAACTCATTGTTCATCAGAGCTTTGTCAATGTGCTTCTTAGTAAGAAGTTCTTCAAGAACATTAATTGAATCCCTGAAATCATCGTGAAACGACCACATCAAACTTAAACATCTGTATTTAGGAAATGTAGATTCAATTACAGGAAATATGACATTTTCCTTTTTGGTGTAATGCAATTCATATTCCTTTAAAGCCTTTACCGATTTAAGCAATTTGGTTGCAGGAATGTCTTCTGATTTAGAGCAAGCCTTAAGTTCTTCCCTTAAAGTTTCCATAATTTTTTCTACTTCACGGTTTTCCTGCATCAAAAGAGAAAGCAGGTGGTCTCCAGATGGCTTTTCCCATTCTATGCTGTTGAGCGATTTGAAAAAAACATTAATCAGCTTGCCTGTATTTTCTTTTATGGTTTCAAAAGGAATGTCTTCCTGTAAAAGAATGTCGAGAACTTCCATAGCTTCATAGGGAGTAACAGTTTCAACAACATCCCAATTGTCAGTAATATGCTTGCGAGGGCTGTCAGCATTTATTACCGCATGTGCTATGCGTAACAGTTTTTCAATTCTCTCGCTATGATTGTTAAGGTGTTCCGACATTGTATTCTTTATTT
>CAYXJA010000234.1:0-2045 GCA_964465425.1 uncultured Prolixibacteraceae bacterium
GGTTGAAGAGAACTTCGACCCAAATAAAAATACATTCTTCAAACACGGTAAAGCCATACGATGGGTGGCGATTGATAATAAGCCAAAACCAATAGGTCGTATAGCAGCTTTTATTGACACAGATAAAGCATATACCTTTTCACAGCCAACAGGAAACATTGGATTTTTTGAATGCATAAATAATCAGGATGTAGCTGATGCTCTTTTTAACAAAGCAAAGGAATGGCTTATTGAAAATGGCATGGAAGCAATGGATGGCCCGTCAAACATGGGAGAAAATTACATGAACCATGGATTACTGGTAGACGGGTTTATTCCTCAGGGTTACGGGATGCCATATAACAAGCCTTATTATCTTGAATTATTTGAAAATTACGGGTTCAAAATATATTATGAGCAATATTGCTATCATCTGGATTATACAAAACCATTTCCTGAAAGGTTTTGGAAAATAGCAGAATGGGTAGCCAAAAAAAATCAATATTCCTTCAGTCATTTTACCTGGAAAGAAAGTGAAAAATACATTGATGATTTTTGCAAAATATATGAAGGGGCATGGTCAAAGCATGAGCATTTCAAGCCACTGGATAAAGGAGAATTGACCACATTTATCAATTCATCAAAATTGCTCCTTGATCCTGAGTTTATCTGGTTTGCATATTGCGATGATGAGCCGATTGCTTTATTTGTTATGGTACCGGATTTTAATCAGGCTTTGAGATATATAAAAAATGGCAAACTCACTCTTTTGAATATTGTCAGGTTACTGTATTTCATCAAAAGGCAGAAGTTTACCAGGACAAGGATATTCATAATGGGGGTATCGGAAAAATATCAGAAATCAGGAATTGAGTCAGGAATATTCTGGAATCTTGAAAACAAGGTTATGAAGTTCAGGAAAAATTACAAAGAAATAGAACTTTCATGGGCAGGAGATTTCAATCCAAAAATTGTATCGTTATATAAGTCGACCGGAGCTAAACACTGTAAAACCCATTATCAGATGAGGTATTTATTCGACAGGAACAAGCCCTTTGAAAGAAGTAAAATCATTGAATAACAAGGTAAATATTAAGAAAATAAAAAACTGAAATGTTTTATCAAAAATGTTTTGCAAAATTTGTTTGAATATCTATCTTTGCAAGCCATTATAAAAACAGAAATAATATACGCAGAAAAATGAAAGCAGGTATTCATCCTAAAAATTATCGTTTAGTAGCGTTCAAAGATATGTCGAACGAAGAAGTGTTTATTACCAAGGCAGCAGTTTCAACAAAAGAAACAATTGATGTTGATGGTGTAACTTATCCTCTGTTCAAAGTTGAAATCTCAAGTACATCTCACCCATTCTATACAGGTAAGATGAAGCTTGTTGATACTGCAGGACGTGTTGATAAGTTCATGAACAGGTACAAAAAGCACATGGAAAATCGCAAATAAGATTTACTAATGATATTTCAGGGAAAGCTTCACCGATAGGTGGAGCTTTTTTTGTTAAAAATAAGCTGGTAAAAAAGAACTGTCTTTGGCAATAACAACTGCGAAGACCTATTCAGTCAAGTCAAGAAAACTGAAGAAGAAAAATCACTATCCGAATACTATTATTTTTAAAAGCTCGAAAAGAAATTTAATTTATCAGAAACAAGAAATCCAATAAAGCAAACCTAAGTTTCATTCTTAGTAATACAAAAATCTTTTAATCTTCTTTGTAGCTGTCTTTTCGAATGGTTCGTTATGAGCAATAACCATTTGAACTCTTGAAAATTTATTTACATGAGCATTAATATATTCCTGAAGTTCTTTTGCCAACTCATCAATTTTCTTGTCAATTAAAATTTCTGCCTGTTCTTTAAGGTTTTGATATTTTAGCATCAGTTCTTCCCTGTTGAAATGAACCATTGCAACAATTTTACCTTTTTTCTGAACAACAACTGACTCAAGGACATAATTGAAACGGTTGATTATCTCTTCAATTTCTTCAGGGTATATGTTTTCTCCGCTGGCACCAACAATCATATTCTTCAATCTTCCTTTAATGAAAAGGT
>CAYXJA010000235.1:0-2016 GCA_964465425.1 uncultured Prolixibacteraceae bacterium
ACTTTTGATTTTGATGAAAATTCAATTTACTGGCCTACAAATGTTCCATTCTCTCATGATACCGTTTCTTATGGAGTTACAAATAAAAACTACTTTTATTCTTCATTTAAGTTTGCAGCTGAAGAACATGGTGGAACTCATTTCGATGCACCCATTCATTTCAGTGCAAATAAAAACACAATAGAAAAGGTTCCTCTTTCTCAATTACACGGACCTGGTGTTATTGTTGATGTTTCAGAAAAGGCATTAAAGAATCCCGATTATCTTATAAGTATTGAAGATTTTCAGGAATGGGAATCAAGAAACGGACGAATTCCAGACGGAGCAGTTATTTTAGTTCATACCGGACATGGAAGATATTACAATGAAAGGGAAAAATATCTTGGCACTAATCTCACTGGAGCAGAAGCAGTTCCTCACTTACATTTTCCCGGCCTTGATCCTGAAGCAGCTAAATGGTTATCTGAAGAAAGAAAAATAGCAGGATTTGGTTTGGATACTCCAAGTATAGATTACGGGCAATCCAGTGAATTTCTTGTTCACAGGATACTTTTCGAGAAAGGTTTAACCGGATATGAAAATGTTGCCAACCTTGATAAACTTCCTGAAAAAGGTGCATATATTATTGCTCTGCCAATGAAAATCAAGGGAGGCAGTGGAGCACCTTTGAGGATTATAGCATTAATAACAAAAAAATAAGGGCACATTATTGCACCCTTACCCTTTGATATTTTATTAAACAATTTATTTCGAGATGATTCCTTAAATAATACTAATTGTCATCGGGCTTAGAAGCCATTTTATAAATAGAATAATAAACAATTACAGAATATTCTAATTTTATTTTTTCAAATTCAATTTCAGGTTCCTCGTAACTTGCATCTAAGGCTTCAGCACCTTTTACCCTCATCATCATATTTGAGGCAACAGGCATCACTCTATAAAATGGTTGGCTTTCCTGAATATAAATAGCATAGCTGGCTTTATGTCCGATAGCTCTGGTAAGTAAATCGGCAGTTTTCTTTGCATTTTGGATAGCCATCACTTTCACTTCATCCTTAAACTTATCCATTTCAGAATGATCAACTTTGAATATATCCATGTTAGAAATTCCTATTGACTCAAGTTCCCGAAATACCTTACCTGCTGTTTGAGCATTATGAACAACAAGCTGATATTCTTTTGAAGTAAAGATGTCATGCTTTTTAAGCCAGTAGTTTTTAAAATTGCTTGAAATATCAGTAACAGAAAAATCTTTTTTAAGATCAATACCTAATGCCGTAAGCTTTTCAAGCATCCTTTTTTCAAGCATCTCCAATGTTTCTTTCCCTTTATAATCACTCTCATTTATAACTATGCGGATATATATTTCATCGGGAGAAATTTCCATTTCACCTTTACCTGAAACTTCAATATAGTTCTGATCTATAAAGTTCTTACTAAATTGTCCAAAAATTGTCAAAGGGAAAAGCAGAGCAAAAAATAGAATTAGAGTTTTCATGTTTAAAAATATTTAAGTTTATAATCTCTTGTTTCAAATTGATAAATTGAAGTTATGAAAATAACAAATACCGCACCAATTTTTAAAACTTATTTTTAGTTGGATAAATCACAGGTATTTGTTTTATTTGTTCACTTTCCAAAAATGGAATTATTCAAGTTAATGAAACGAGATTGTTCGTTATAAATACAAATACGAATGAAACAGAAATTATTATTAGGTGCTGAAGCTATTGCACAAGGAGCTATTGATTTTGGATTAAGCGGTATTTATGCTTATCCGGGTACTCCTTCTACAGAAATAACAACATACGTGCAGGAATCGGAAGAAGCCAGAGACAGAGGTATACGTTCAACCTGGTCAGTAAATGAAAAGACAGCTTACGAGGCTGCACTTGGAATGTCGTTTGCAGGTAAAAGAACAATGGTTTGCATGAAACACGTAGGATTAAATGTAGCAGCCGATCCTTTTATGAATTCAGCATCAACTGGTGTTAACGGAGGTTTAATCCTTGT
>CAYXJA010000236.1:0-2008 GCA_964465425.1 uncultured Prolixibacteraceae bacterium
GATAATGAAAAGATACGAACCTCAGGCCATGGTCGATATGATGAGGCAACTTGGTATTTACAGCGAAGTGCCTGCCGTTCCTTCTATGTTCCTGGGAACTGCTGAAATAACTCTCTGGGAAATGGTTGCTGCTTATGCAGTATATGCTAATAAGGGTGTTTATACTACTCCAATTATTGTCACAAAAATTGAAGATAAACATGGAAATGTGATTTCTAATTTCCAATCAAAAAGAAGGGATGCCCTTGATGAAAAAACTGCTTTTCTTATGATTAACCTTCTTCAGAATGTAGTTAGCGAAGGTTCCGGATTAAGACTTATGTCAACTTATGAAACATTTAAAGAATACGGCGGATTTAGAACACCTTTTGCAGGAAAAACAGGAACAACACAAAACCAAAGCGATGGCTGGTTCGTAGGCTTTACTCCTGAACTTGTTGCAGGTGTCTGGACAGGAGCTAATTACAGAAGCATCCATTTCGAAGATCTTACGAGAGGTCAGGGTTCAAATATGGCCCTGCCTATCTTTGGAAAATTCTTTAAAGATGTATTCGCTGACCCTACTTTGAATTATACTGAAGATTTCGTTTTTGAAGCTCCTGAAAATTTCAACATAGATCTTAATTGCGGCGAAACAAAAACTGATGTCGACAGATCAAAATCTGATTATGACGAGTACTTCTAATATGAAAATGCCTGGTAGATCATCGGCTTGATTATTTTCTCGAACTCTTGCGCTAACCAGGGAATAGGACCTCAGGGAGGGCCAAAAGACACTATCCCTCCTGTTATTGTAAACAGTTCTCCATACCTCTTTGAAAAAAACTTTAAGGGAAACCAAATTGAAATTACTTTCAATGAATATATCGTACTTGATAAACTGAACGAAAAAATTGTGTTCTCTCCTCCTCTTTCTAAAAAACCAACAATTAAAATTCAAGGGAAATCTGTCATAATAAATGCTGAAGAAGATTTTCAACCAAACAGAACTTATTCTATTGACTTTAAGGACGGAATCAAAGATTTTACTGAAGGAAATATTTACAAGGATTTAAGACTTGTCTTTTCTACTTCCGATCATATCGACTCAATGCAAATCGGCGGATATGTTCTTGATGCATTTACTCTTGATCCTAAAGAAAATTGCATTGTTTCTTTATATTCGTCAGAATCTGACTCCCTTTTTAAAAGTTCAGTTCCTGATTTTATAGCCAAAACTGATAAAGAAGGTTTTTTCCTTTTTAATAATATACCTTCTGAAAAATTTAAAATATACGCAATTGCCGATAATGACAACAACCTTTATTATTCACAAAAAATTGAGCCTATTGCATTTTTAGATTCATTGGTAATCCCCGGAATTACAGTCAGTGAAACTCACGATACTATTAACAATAATGCCGATTCTGTTATAATTACAAGACAAACTGAATATTTCCCAATGGATATTTCTTTATTGTTATTTAATGAAGATGTTTATGATCAATATATTGCATCATTTAAAAGAGTATCCGGCGATAAATGCTTTGTTGCTTTCAATGAAAAACTTTCCCACCCAGCTCAGGTGAGATTTATTGGCAATAATTTTGATGACAGATTTGAATATATTGAATACAATAAGAATAAAGATTCCTTAAATATTTGGATCACTGATTCTTTATTTGCTTCAAGAGATACTGTTTTCCTAAAAGTTATTTATCCTGTATTGGATTCATTGGGAGAATCTTCTCCTCAAACTGATACTCTCAGAATGGTTTGGACAGATGATAAAAAGGTAACTAAACCAACTGCTCCGGAAAAGGATATTAAAAACTTTTTCAAATTTTCTTCCAATATCACTCCTTCTAATTTCGACTTAAACAACGACATTATTATTGAAGCTCCTTCGCCGGTTGATACACTTAAAAAAGATATGATTTCTTTCGTTGAGATTGTTAATGACTCTGTATCACGACCTGTCGATTTTAAAGTAGAAGCATTGCAGGGATCTTTAAGAAAATACAAACTT
>CAYXJA010000237.1:0-2001 GCA_964465425.1 uncultured Prolixibacteraceae bacterium
AGAATCTTAAACTGTTCTTTTACCTCTTTTATACACAGATAATTAAACATGCTAACTATTAGCTGGTCAAAGGATTCAGTGTTGTCGTAATTCTGAAATTCATACAGTTTCCATCTCCAGATACCTTCTCCTGTGACTACTCCAATTTTCCTTCCCGCTATATCTCCTGTCATTATCAAAGGATAATTCATTTCTATACCGTTGATTTTTTGGTATGCCAATACTGAATATTCACTACTGAATTCATATTGGGTGTAGTGAGAAAGCAGGGGAGGATATATCTGTGACACATTTTTAATGTTAACAGGAATGGAAAACAAGGTGAATGCTTCGTTGAAGGTTGCAGCACTTTCCTGACTCATTGTTGATGACGTCATAGAAAATTTCAATCCCATATTGCTTAGAGTACTCAATGAAGTGCCAGGACCAACCAAAACAAGCAAAGGAACCTTAGATTCACTTATTTCTGCATAAAGGTCATTTTGCTGACGTTTAAGCGAAGGAATCTGATTTAGCACGAGCAGATCGTAATCTTTGATATTGCCTATAAAATTGGCTATTTCTGATGTTGTTACCTCGAAATTTGACTGACGTTTCAATGTTTCACTGATTGTACCAATATCAGGGTGGGGTGCTTCTGTCAAAAACAAAACCTGAAATTTGTTATCGTGTACTTCAATTGTAAACCTGTAGTAGTTATTATCTGTATTTATTTCATTGGGAACAGGTGAAAGAACGATTGAAACATCCTGTAATCCTGTTTTTTCTGATTTAAGATTGATTGTTTTGCTATAATAAAAATCGGGTTGGGGTACATCTATTTGCTCAGAATACATTAGCTTACCTGCCAGATATACTGACAACTGAGCCGGTGAAGAGTTGAAATTTTCAAAGTTTGTTTCTATTTCCAAAGGAAAACTGTTGCCCAGAAAAACGTTAGTGTTGTGAGATACATCGCTTATTGCCTGATCTGAAAAAGAAGTTGTATCACCAACTCCAATTGTATATACTGGCGTTTGTATTCTTTCAATATACTGTAACGGGTTTCTTCCTTCGTTATATATACCATCGCCAATGAGTACAATTGCTCCGACATTTAAGTTGTAAAACCTTTTATCAACCTCTTCAATGAAATCAGAATAGTTTGATATCTTGTCACTAAAATCAGCATTATTTGATTGCCTTACTTCTTTTCCAAAGCTAAGCGTTTGAATATCATAATTTCTAAATGATTCAGAGGTAAGTTCTCCCAATATTTTGCTGATATCTTCACCATTCTTTTGATCAACATTCACTGATTCAGAGTTGTCAACGCCAATTACAAGGATTGGCTTTTCAATTCTTTTTTTAATTGTTTCGGCTAATGGAGATAGAATTAGAAAAGAAATAATCAGTATGTATAAAAACCTTATCCCGCTTAAAAGATATCCCTGCAATGAATTAAATTCATCTTTATCTTTTCGATGATGATAAATCAGATATGCTATTGCAAGAGCAGCGATAATTATCATTAACAGATAAAGTCCTGCGTTTGGTATTCCTGTTTGTATCTTCAATTTGATAAATTATTCCTGGTTTATGGCAAAATTATAATTTTTTTAAAGAAGGCTAAATGCCTTTAAAAAGTAAATAATCAGCTTATGCATAAAAACCCTGGCGTTAATAAATTAAAAAGTATTTAAGTTTTGAATATTTTGGTAATTCCCTCATGAAATAAGACTTTTGACACTGTTATAAGATATAAAAGTATTATTGATATCTTCCAAATTACCCACCCCAAACATTTTAGGTTAGTTGATTTTTATAAAAAAGCTCTTCAAAAGAAGAGCTTTTTTTTTATAGTTCCAGATCTATATTGAATAGTTCTACCCAAGGTAAACCTTGTTTTGCCACTTCTTCAAGGAATGGATCAGGATTGAATTCTTCTACGTTAAATACTCCTTCTCCTTTCCATAATCCCTTTAGATACATCATTGCTCCAACCATGGCCGGAACTCCGGT
>CAYXJA010000238.1:0-1989 GCA_964465425.1 uncultured Prolixibacteraceae bacterium
ATAATTGTATTTTCGTTTTCAAAATCAGAAATAACGGTATCTATCATTTCAACTATTAAAGGCATTAAATCTTCTTTTACCCCTCTTGTTGTAATTGCCGGAGTACCTACTCTAAGTCCTGAAGTTTGAAATGGTGATCTGCTGTCGAATGGAACCATATTCTTATTCACGGTTAAGTCGGCAGCGACAAGTGCATTCTCAACTTGCTTTCCTGTTATATCAGGGAATTTTGTCCTTAAATCAATTAACATTGAATGGTTTTCTGTTCCTCCTGAAACTATTTTGTACCCTGCATCCATAAATGCTTTTGCCATAACTGAAGCATTCTTTTGTACCTGTGCCTGATATATTTTGAATGACGGATCAAGTGCTTCTCCAAAAGCAACAGCCTTGGCAGCAATTACATGTTCCAGCGGACCTCCCTGCTGTCCCGGGAATACTGATGAATCAAGAAGTGAAGACATCATTCTGACTTCGCCTTTCTTGGTTGCTATTCCCCATGGATTTTCAAAATCTTTTCCAATAATGATGATACCTCCGCGTGGTCCACGAAGTGTTTTATGAGTTGTAGATGTTACAATATGGGCATATTTTACAGGATTGTTTAAAAGTCCTGCAGCAATCAACCCAGCCGGGTGGGCCATGTCTATCATTAATAAAGCGCCAACTTTATCTGCAATAGCTCTCATCCTTTCATAATCCCAGTCACGAGAATAGGCTGAAGCGCCTCCAATGATGAGCTTTGGCTTTTCTTCAAGTGCCAGCTTTTCCATCTGATCGTAATCAACCCTTCCGTCCGACTCTTTTACACAGTAGGCTATTGGCTGATAAAGAATTCCTGAAGAATTAACCGGTGAACCGTGTGACAAGTGACCGCCGTGTGAAAGATTTAAACCTAAGAACTTATCACCGGGATTGAGTACAACACTCAAAACTGCTGCATTAGCTTGTGCCCCTGAATGTGGCTGAACGTTAACGTATTCTGCACCAAATAACTGTTTTAAACGATCAATGGCTAATAGCTCAGTCATATCTACATATTGACATCCACCATAATACCTGTGGCCCGGATAGCCTTCTGCATATTTGTTGGTCATTACTGATCCCATAGCCTCAAGAACCTGATCACTTACAAAATTCTCTGATGCAATCAGTTCAATGCCACTGAGCTGTCGGGTTCGTTCCTTGGCAATAATGTCGAAAACTAAATCATCACGTTTCATTGTATATATTTTATTGATTGATTATTAAAATTTTGATGGACAAATATAACCAATTTGATAAAATCACTTATTAAAATTTATTCACAGTGTAACTTATTCCCTTAATTCTTAATACGAATTTGTTATGCTGTTCTTTTTCATTGTATTTGTTTCAACTATAAGAATGTTAACTAAATAAACCTAAGGGTAAGCATTGATTTCTCTTCCCATGATTCTATTTTTCAGGATCTTCTTATACTCTGGATGTTGTTAAGTAATTTTTTTTTTAATATTGACAGATGAAATAGTAACTTTAAAAAATGAATAAAATTCTTAAACATATCCCTGGCAGAGATTTTCTTATTCTTTTTCTTCTTTTCTGGCTTACTTCAGTTATTGTATTGATATTCACCGATAAAGATGAAGTTGAGCTTTTTACTAATTCTATTTCTTTACCCTTTTTTGATAAATTCTTCTATTGGATAACGTTCTTAGGACATGGTACTTTTGCTTCAATTCTTTTGATTTTGATGCTGTTAAAAAATTATTATCATTCTTTGTATCTTTTTTTCACACTGATCCTTGTTGCTTTTTTTTCAAACTTGTTTAAAAGGATTATTTTCTTTCAACACCTAAGGCCAATGTGGAACCTTTATTACGATGATCTTCACAGAGTTATTTTTGAAGCTCCGGTTAATTATCTCCGCTCTTTTCCTTCCGGTCATGCAATGACTGTTTTTGCTGTTGCTTTTATTCTTGCTGTGATTTTTAATAAAAGGATTTACAC
>CAYXJA010000239.1:0-1975 GCA_964465425.1 uncultured Prolixibacteraceae bacterium
GGTGCACGTCAGGAGGCAGGCAGGATTGGTGGAATAGGTCCTTGCGGAAGGCAGCTGTGTTGCTGTTCCTGGATGTCAACATTCAGCTCAGTAACTACAGGAGCTGCACGTTATCAGGAGATTTCTCTTAACCCTCAGAAATTGGCAGGGCAATGCAGCAAGCTTAAATGTTGCCTTAATTATGAAGTAGACAGTTATATTGATGAACAGAAATTCTTCCCTTCTAAGGTTAAACTTGAAACAGAAGAAGGTACATTTCAGTATTTTAAAGCTGATGTGTTTAAGAGGACGTATTGGTATGTTTCCGATTCCAGAGTTCCTTCAGGGCAATATGGTGTACCTGTAGAAAGGGTTCTGAAGATTATCAATCTTAACAGAAAAGGAATTAAGCCTGAAAAGCTTATTGAAGTTGTTGACAGCACTAAGGAAAAAGCAGTTAATGATTATGGCAATGTTGTAGGCCAGGATAGTCTGACCAGATTTGATAAACCAAGAGACGATTCAAGAAAGAACCGTAGGCCCGGAAAGTTTAGAAGCAGACCGGCTTCTCAGGCGTCTCCGGAAGGCGAAGGGCAACCAAGACCAAACTTCAACAGAGGCAGGGAAAACAGAGGTTTTCAGAAAAGACGGAACGAAGGAGGCACAGAAAATAAACAGGAATGAAAAGCATTGATATGATTAGATTTTTTAAAATATTTGCTTTTATAATTGTTGCCTTTTCATTAATAATTTCCTGCACTAAGAAAGGTAATTATGAGGAATACAGAAAAGTTAACCCTTCCGGGTGGCAACAGGATTCTGTAGCTGTTTTTAAGTTTGACATTCAGGATACTAAATCAATATACAATATATCACTCAACATCCGTAACTCAGGTGAATATCCATATAGCAATGTATGGATGTTTATTGATATTTCAGCTCCTGACAACAGTTCAGTGAAGGATACCGTTGAATTTCAGCTTGCATTGCCTAATGGCAAGTGGATAGGAAAAGGGACAAGCGGGATATACTCTTGTCAGTTTCCTTACCGGAATAATGTGTTTTTTCCTGTTGCAGGTACATATAGCTTAAAGATCAAGCATGGTATGCGAAATGAAAGTCTAAAAGGCATTTCGGACGTAGGAATCAGAATTGACAAAAGATAAAGCAAGAAGTGTGGGGAAGAATAAGCTATCTAAGTTTTCAGATATGGAAACCTTCAGTAATGTACTGCAGGTATCTTTCAGTGATGTAAATCAACAAGATCATCCCATTAAAAATAACTGGGCTAAGGATTTCTTTAAAAATGACAATCCGATAGTAATAGAATTAGGTTGCGGGAAGGGCGAATATACCGTAGGATTGGCAGAAATGAATCCTGAATTCAATTTTATTGGTATTGACATTAAGGGTGCCAGGATGTGGAAAGGTGCGAAATATGCAATTGACAAGGGATTGAATAATGTTGCCTTTCTCAGGACACACATTGAAATGGCAGATAAGTTCTTTGGAGAAAATGAGATTAGTGAAATATGGCTTACATTTCCTGATCCGCAAATGAAAAAGACAAGAAAGAGGCTTACTTCTGTAAGGTTTATTGAACAATACAGGAAATTCTTAAAAGAGGATGGAATTATTCATTTGAAAACGGATAGCAACTTTCAATATAAGTATACATTGGCAATGCTTGAATTTAATGAATTCAAGATACTTCAAAACCTGTCGGATGTATATGAAAACGAGAATATAAGTGAGGTTTTGAGGATTAAAACTTATTATGAAAAACAATGGTTAGGGAGAGGTATAAAAATCAAATATTTAAGTTTTATTCCAAATCAGAATGATCTTAAAGAGCCCGAAGTAGATATTGAGCCCGACACATACCGAAGTTTTGGAAGGGGAGCATTAACAGTATAAAAAATTATTAGATAATAACTTTTGACATTGGGATAGTAAAACAAAACACAGATCCTTTATTTTCTTCACTTTCAACCCA
>CAYXJA010000240.1:0-1967 GCA_964465425.1 uncultured Prolixibacteraceae bacterium
AAATACATTCTTTTTCTAGTAGAGCGGCAATTGTTCATCAAGGTTACAGAGGTATCAATGAAGTCCATGAAAGATTCAGGAAGTATATGAAAAAAGGACCTCATTTGATTAGTACTTGCGATGATATTGCCCGATGTCTTGAATATGCCGGAATTGATTTCGAATTTCATTCATATGAATCTAAAGTAAATGTCAGTTCTATTAAAGAAGATGGAAATGAAACAGGTAAAAAACTTATTCAATTCTTCCTGGAAAGGACTGATTTGTCAGATGATATAATTACTGAAATCAGAGATTACTTCAGAAAAGGGCCTGATATTATGATTCAGGACGAAGGTTTCTTTATAACAAAAAGTTAAAAAGGGGTAGTTAGTATATTTTCAGCAATTGCACTCCCTTATAATAGTGGCCAAGTATTTGCTCGTAATCATATCCTTTTTTACTCATCATCGCTGCACCAATCTGACACAAACCTACACCATGTCCCCAACCTTTACCATGTAAACAAAATTTTACAGGAACCTTACTTCCCGGTTTATATTCTTTTTTAATTTCGAAAGCTGAACTATATAAATGATTTTCAGAAAGCCATTTTCTGATTTCCAATTCTTTTCCGACAATTACAGTTCTCTTTGCTCCGACAATTTTTAGTTTAATTATCCTTCCTGATTTACCTCTTTCTAAAGCTACAATATCAACTATTTCTCCGAAATCAATACCTGATTTTATTTTAATTATAGATGATAAATCGTCTTGAGTATATTCCACATACCATTTAAAAAAATTGGTAGTTTTTCTATCAAAATCTACCAATATCTGACTTAATACATCTGTGTCTGTTGTATCACAAAAAGCAGAACTAGTATTTTCTTTTCCATTTTCCGGAATAAAGTCTCTGACAGATTCTAAATAAGGAATTTTTACTGTTTGCCAGACGTTTTCAAAATCTTCAGTTACTCCTCCGCAACATTTGGAAAACCTTGCATCACAAATATTGTCATCGTATGTAAGTACTATTCCTCTTGTATTATTTATTGCCTGAATGGCATTTGAAGAAATAACTCTAGTAATCCCTTGATACCTCTGGCAATGATCATCAGCACATACATCATAATTTTCATGATCCTCGCGATCATACCACTTTATTATTTCGTTCTCTGTATATGATAAACCTGATTTTTCGGTATCTGGTTCTTCAGTTCTTTTTGGTTTTTTTTCTGAAATCTGAGATAATAACCAGCTTCGGGAAATGATTGCATGAGCGTTAAGCAGATTGATGTCATTCATTGCACTCATTTCAGAAGAAATTACACTTTTAAGATATTTCTCAAGTGCAATAGTGTTTATTAATGTTACCTTACTTTCTTCCGATAATATTTTAATTCCACCTTCAAATTCTTGTTTTTCTGTTTTTTCCCAGTGAAATCCAATTCCAATAAGGACTTTATCGATTGTAAAAGTGCAGCTTTCATCAGAGGGGAAAAGATCCATTGATATGTAAGATTCTCCGAATGATGTAAGTATTTTACCATCCTGAGATTTGACAATGTATTCTCCCGGAGGAATAGTATTTCCGTTTAATGAATAATTTCCCTTTAAGGAAAATTTAATCTCTCTGTCACTTATTATACCTACTTTGATTGTTGGCTCTTCCTTAACAATTGCCATTTTAAGTGTTATGAATTATTTGTCGGATTTTTTCTTTGATATTATCAAATTCTTTATTGTTAATAGTCACTTCAGAAAAAACAGTCTTAATGTCACCCGGTTTTATTTTTTCATAGTCTTCTATTCTTGGAGTAACAATTATCCCTGCCATTTCAACTGATGCAGGACTAACAATAATACGTGTATCATCTTCTTTATAATAACATGATGGTCGTTGAGCTTCTCTTGGATATAATATCAATCGATAAGTATCGTCACAAAAATTCGCTAAAATGTTTAGCAAAGGTTCTCCTGCTTCT
>CAYXJA010000241.1:0-1911 GCA_964465425.1 uncultured Prolixibacteraceae bacterium
CATGATCAATCAAATGAAAGCCCGATGATTTATCAGCTTGATACAGGTTATCACACACTTAATGTATGTTATAGAGAAGATGGTGCTTCACTTGATAAGATTTACATTACGAACAATGGCTCTATACCATCAGGTATGGGCGAACAAGCAACAAATTGCGAAGAAGAAAATAATACGGGAATATTTGAATTAAGAAATAGTAGCAACATTAAAATATCACCAAACCCTGTAATTTCTGACTTCTTTATTGAATGCAATGAACCATTCAACTCTTTATCGATTTTTGACATTAACGGGAAGGAAGTTTTCGGCAAAGTTTTCCGGCAGGATATATGTTCTGAAAATGTTCATGTTAACCTTGAGAAGGGAATGTATATCATTACTCTTAACGGAAATAATTATTCAGAATCCACAAAAATTATTGTTGGTAATTAACTATGATAAATAAATAAAACACGAACAAATATTTACTGAAATGAAGCTCTCAAGATTAATTTTTACATTACTGATACTCTTTTTTTCGATAGCTTGTCAAACAGAAGAAACCAAAAAAGGAAAACTAAGTTTGTGGTATGACAAACCCGCTGAGTCATGGAATGAAGCTTTACCGGTCGGCAATGGCAGATTAGGTGCAATGGTTTTTGGTTCACCGTCGAAAGAGGTTATACAACTAAATGAAGATACCTTTTGGTCGGGAAGTCCTTCCGGAAATGATAATCCGGAAGCTTTAAAAGCACTACCGGAAGTAAGAAAGCTTATATTTGAAGGCAAATATCAAGAAGCCGAAAAGCTGGTCAACCAAAATATGCTTACACAAAAGCATGGATCAATGTATCAGACGATAGGAAATCTGAACATAGAATTCCCTGGACATGAAAACTATTCAGATTATTATCGTGAACTCAATCTTGAGAAAGCACTTTTCACTTCAACATATATCGTTGAAGGGGTTACCTTCAAACGGGAGGTATTTTCTTCTTTTCCTGATCAGGTAATTGCAATCAGGCTTTCATCAGATAAGAAAGGCAAACTCAATTTCACAGCTGGCCTGAATAGTCCTTTAATGAAAGAATCCAAAGCAATTGATGATAATACCCTTGAGATGTCGGGGATTTCTTCAACCCACGAAGGTATTCCCGGTCAGGTTAAATTCAACACTAAAGCCCGAATTATAAGAAAGGGTGGATCTTCCTACGCTGAAAAAGGATTAATCAAAGTAAAAAATGCCAATGAAGTATTGATACTTGTTTCAATAGCTACAAATTTTGTAGACTATAAAACATTAACAGGCAATGAATCAGAAAAGTGTGACAAATATCTTTCCGGAGCCCAAAGAAAATCTTTTGCAAGATTACTTGACAGACATCAGGTCGTATATAAAAAATATTTCAACAGGGTTAAACTTGATCTGGGCACATCAGCTGCATCACAACAACCAACAGATGTGCGTATTAAGAATTTCTCAACTCAATATGATCCAGAGCTGGTATCAATGTACTTTCAGTTTGGAAGATATCTTCTGATATCGAGTTCTGTTCCGGGAAGTCAGCCTGCAAATCTTCAGGGTATATGGAATCCTACTACGCATCCGGCCTGGGATAGTAAATACACAATCAATATTAATACTGAAATGAATTACTGGCCTGCGGAGAAGTGTAATATACAAGAAATGCACGAGCCATTAATCCAAATGATCAGGGAATTATCTGAAAGCGGAAAGCAAACAGCCAGGGATATGTATGGATGTGAAGGTTGGGTTGCTCACCATAACACAGATATTTGGAGAATAAGCGGAGTAGTTGACGGAGCATACTGGGGTATGTGGCCTATGGGTGGAGCATGGTTATCGCAGCATCTATGGGAGAGATATTTATATAACGGAGATATAGAATATTTGCGGTCAGTATATCC
>CAYXJA010000242.1:0-1908 GCA_964465425.1 uncultured Prolixibacteraceae bacterium
AAGCTAAAGGAATGAACAGAATCATTGGTCCTCTTGCCTTTTCAGATAAAGATCCGCAAGGCTTTCTTTTCGAAGGTTATGATGAACCACATGTAATTGCTTCAAACTGCAACTTCCCGTATTTAACCGAGTTCATTGAAAAGATGGGTTATTCAAAGAAAGTTGATTTATGGTCATATAAGATTGACATACCTGAAAAATATCCACCTATATATGAAAAGGTAGCTGAAAGGTTTGAAAGGAACAACAAAAATTTAAGGATTGTGGAATTTAAATCAAGATTACAGTTCAGACCAATAATAAAGCCTGTACTAACCCTGATAAATGAAACTTTCGGAGGCATTTACGGCTTTACCCCTTTTTCCGAAAAAGAAATGAGCGATTATGCCAACCGATATATTATTCTTTTACATCCAGCATTTTTAAAAGTTGTTTTTAACGAAAAAAATGAAGTAATCGGAAACCTTATTGCAATGCCTGATTATGGGTTAGGCCTACAAAAGTGTAAAGGCCGACTTCTTCCTTTTGGCATTTTCACAGTCTTCAAATATGGATTGAAATCACAGCGTCTTGTAACCTTACTTGGTTCTATCAGACCTGATTATCAGGGAAGAGGAATAGATGTAGCAATGGGTATCAAGATGATGAATTCCGCAAAGAAATACAATTTGAATGTAATTGATTCTCATCTTGGATTGGAATACAACGACAAAAGAAATGCTGAAATGGAAAGAATGGGTGGTAAAGTCTATAAAAAATACAGAATCTACCAAAAAGAAATCTAAAATATAGATTGATAATAAATAAGGCTGTCTAAAAAGACAGCCTTATTTATTATCAATCTTGACAGAAAGAATAAAATGTTCTTAATAACCAAAAAGGTCTTCAATACTTAGTTCCCGGACTTCTCCTAATGATTTTAATGCTTTCTGGTCAAGAACATTCTTTTTGCCCAAAATCAGATAAGAGTAATTTTGATTCTTGATGTTTTCATTAAAAAACTTTTCAAAGTCGTCTATTGACATATTTTTAGCTGCTTCGTATTCGTCCTTCCTTATATCATAGTTTATCCCCTTATCAGCATTTCCAATCCAATCCCAGAAGATTTGATCTTTAATAATTCTTTCAGTGTTGATTTTCTTTACAATAGAACTCCTTGCAAGGTCATACTGAGTCTGTGCTTTTGGCATATTTTCCAAAAGGTTCAATAATGCAGAAGTGGCAATCGGTAATTTATCTGCCTGAGTTCCTATATATCCGCCAAGAATATTCAATCTGCCGGGTTTTTCAGCAATATCGTACCAAGAATAAGCAGAATAAGCTAGTGCTTTTGATTCCCTTATTTCCTGAAATACAACAGAAGAAAGACCGCTACCATAATACTCGTTGTATATTCTTGCTGCGGGAATTAATTCTTTTGTGAATTCTTTACCATTTGAAACTAGCAGGATGTTGGCCTGATTAATATCAAAATCAACAATACTAACAGTTTTCTTATCGTTTTTAATTTCCTTAAATTGCTTTGGAGCAGGTATTTCTGCCAGTTTTTCAGGTAAAGTGTGCTTGTCTTTCAGCTTGCCCATAACCGAATTAAAATCAGAAGGGCCATAGTAGAATACTTTATGTTTGAATGAAGTAATTCCCTTAATAAGAGCAACTAATTCTTCCGGGTTTATTTCTTTTAGTTCACTTTCACTTAGAATGTATTTTGCCGGATTGTCATCCCCGTAAATACCATATCTGAACATAGTGTTAATAATCGAAGACTGGTCAGCCTTCTGATCAAGGCGATCTTTAATAATCCTGCCCACATAATCGGTATAAGCCTGATTATCAGCCTTGGCATTTGCTATAATGTGTTCCAGCAATTCAATTCCTTTATCCAGATTGCTGTTAAGTCCTTTAATC
>CAYXJA010000243.1:0-1882 GCA_964465425.1 uncultured Prolixibacteraceae bacterium
CTCCATCGTAAAGTGTTGTGCCAACTACAGCAACAATAACCTTCTGTCCTGCAGCTACGTTAGGTGCACCACAAACAATCGGTAATATTTCTCCTGTACCTACATTAACAGTTGTCTTGCTAAGATGATCTGAATCAGGGTGTTTTTCGCAAGTAAGCACCTCTCCTACAACCAAACCTTTCAGTCCGCCCTTAATAGTCTCAACTTCTTCAATGCTTCCTACCTCTAATCCAAGAGATGTTAAAATCTGACCAAGTTCTATTGGTTTAATATCAATATCTATGTATTCTTTTAACCAGGAATAAGCAATATTCATTGTTTCTTACTTTTATGTTGAATTTTTGAACCACAAAAGTAAAAAAAACCCTTTCCTGAACAAGAAAAGAATTAACAATTGACTGAGGGTAAATAACAAATTAACATTTATGGCTGATAATGTCGAAGTTGGAAAGCTGCGCTTTCGTTAGTGCTGCGCACGTTAGACGGCAAGCCGTCGTTGGAAATGCGTTGCATTTCTGTTGATCGACTGAGTCGTCTGTTAGGACTTCGTCCGTTGTCGCTTCGCTCTGTTAAGCAGCTGCACCTCGCTACCGCGCGATTGCATCGCGCGGCAGCGGGTATATGAATCAGGTCTGAAGGTCTTTCCCCCAATATTAAAAGTCCAGAAATAGTTAAAAAAATTAAATAATTATCTTTTTGAAAAAAAATTGACAAAAGCCTTTTGTTTTATAGGAAATAAGCCCGAAATTGAAATAAAAATTAAACACTTAGATTTAAAAAATAAAACACTGATAAAATGAAAGTCACTTTTAGAATAAACTATAAGACAGTATGGGGGCAAAACCTTTGGCTTGCAGGATCTTCGGAAGCTTTAGGAAGATGGAATCATAAAAGTGCATTTCCTTTAACTCATATTGGAAACGGAGAGTGGGAAGCTGTATTGACCTTCAATTCAAAAGATGAATTTGAATATAAATATTTCATAGTAAACGAAGACGGGTCAGTATTTTGGGAAGGGGGCGACAATCGAAAGTTTGGTCCTTTTTCATATAAAAGCTTAGAAATAAGAGATTTTTGGAGACCTCAGATTGATGATGAAAGTGCTCTTTTCTCAAAGGTCTTTGCTAACGTCCTTTTCTCAAGAAACGGGAAAGTGAAAAATCTAAAGAAAGCAAAATCATCAAATGTGATAAGGTTTAACATGAGAGCACCCCGAGTTTCACCTTCTCAAACAATGGCTATAGTCGGGAATTCCCCTGCTTTGGGTGACTGGAACAAACCTGTCTTGATGAGCGATTCAGATTTCCCGTGCTGGAGTGCTGAATTCGACTTGTCGGAAATGATTTTTCCTATTGAATACAAGTATGTTATTGTAGACACTAAATCCGGAAACATAGATTTGTGGGAAGATGGAGAGGAAAGAAAAATATTCTATATTAACCCTGATGATGAAAAAATACTGCATGTCAGAAATGATGAAAAATTCAGGTATTCAATTGATAATTGGAAAGGTTCCGGGGTAGCTGTTCCTGTGTTTTCGTTAAGAACAAACGACAGTTTTGGCGTTGGCGAATTCAATGACCTGAAAAAGCTGGTTGACTGGGCTAAAATCGTTGGGATGAAATTAGTACAGGTCCTGCCTATAAATGAAACAATAGCAACTCATTCGTGGCTCGACTCTTATCCATACAAAGCTATTTCAGTAATTGCCCTCCACCCGATGTATCTGAATCTTGATAAGCTTGGAAAGCTCGACGATGAGAAATTGATGGATGAATTTGAAGTTGCCAGAGAAGTTCTTAATGCTAAAACAGAAGTTGATTATATTGAGGTAATGAATATCAAATCAAGGTATTACAAGCTCATATTTGATCAGAACTGG
>CAYXJA010000244.1:0-1881 GCA_964465425.1 uncultured Prolixibacteraceae bacterium
TTTTCGGACAGCAAAGCAAGTTTAAAAACAAGGTGAAAAATCCACAGGGAACAACTGTTCCGAAAACGAAATTCAAGCAGATTAACGGATTGAACAATTTAAAATCATCAACCATCAATCCTTATAAAATATCATCTCCGATGGCAAAACCTGATTTAGGAAAAGTGTCGGTTCCTATTAAGAAAATTATCAACGATAACATTCCAATATATCTTGAAGTAAAAACATCAAATTTAAAATCATCATCATTAAAAACTCCTGAGCAAAGATTCTACTCTTTCTTTGAAGCAACCATGCCTGTGACTAAGTTAAAAGATCCTTATAAATCATTTAAAATATCGAAGATTGAAACCGATGACCTTGGAATGGTGCACATTAAAGCCAGCCAGCTATTTAAAGGCATTGAGATACATGGTACGGAATCTACGTTACATTTTGACAAAGGAAAAGAACGTTTTACCGGCAGGATCAAAACTATTCCTGATGATTTTGATGTTACCCCTTCCCTTTCATCCTCAGATGCAATTGAAAAAACAATTGAAAAGTTGAAAAAGGAAACTAAAGTAAGAGAACTAACTGAAGATGAAAAAAAGTTTCTTGAATATGAAGCCCCAAAAACTAAACTAATTATATTCGAGAATGACGATAACAGTTTTTCACTAGCATATGAAATAGAAATAAGACCCAATTTCATTGAAGTCTGGAAATACTTTATAGATGCCGGAACAGGTGAAACATTAAGAAGGTTTAATGCAACTGCAACTGATGGTCCCGCCACAGCAAAAGCAACTGATTTGAATAATGTTCAAAGAGATATAAACACTTATCTTGAAGCAGGATCTTATTATCTGATAGATATTGCCGAAACAATGTTTGACGCTTCAAAATTTGAAGGAATAATTATGACGCTTGACGCTAACAACACTTCATCACAGAATCTTAACTACAAATACATTACTTCCACAAATAACAGCTGGACCAATAAAACTGCAGTATCAGCTCATGCAAATACAATAGCTACTTACAAATATCTTGAGAAAACATTTAAAAGAAATTCATTATCAGGTTCCGGAAGTAATATTATTTCTTTTATTAACATCACCAATGATGACGGATCATCTATGGACAATGCCTATTGGAACGGGAAAGCTGCTTTTTATGGTAACGGTTCAACTTTCAAACCGCTTGCAGGGGCTCAGGATGTAATCTCACATGAATTAGGGCATGGAGTTGTTTCTAACACCGCCAATCTTGAGTATTACTCTCAATCGGGAGCAATAAACGAAACTTTTGCAGATTTTTTTGGTGCAATGGTTGACAGAAGCGACTGGCAAATTGGTGAAGAAATTATTAAATCAGGTAACCCTATGAGAAACATGGAAGACCCCCATAACGGAGGAACAAACGTCTTTGACGGGTGGCAGCCAAGACACATGTCTGAAATAGTAACTGGTTCCGTACTCGATAATTTCAGCAACAGGGATTATGAAGGAGTACATATAAACAGCGGAATTGGAAATTATTGTTTTTATCTTCTTGCAACTTCAATAACAAAAGAAAAAGCTGAGCAGATTTTCTATAGGTCTTTGGTAAATTATCTAACCTCTACATCAAAGTTCATTGACTTAAGAATTGCTGCAGTTCAATCAGCAAGAGATTTATACGGCGACAATTCATTAGAAATGAATAAAACAAAAGAGTCATTTGATAAAGTTGGAATATACAGCGATGAGCCACCTGTACAAGAAAAAGAATATGAAGTAAATGAAGGAGGAGAAGACTTCATGCTTATTTATAATACTGACCCTGATTACTCTCCTACCCTTTATCAATATGATTTAAATGAAACACTTCTTCCTTTAACATCTACAAAAATGAAAG
>CAYXJA010000245.1:0-1839 GCA_964465425.1 uncultured Prolixibacteraceae bacterium
GTAGTTATTGACGATAAAATCCCATATATAAAAGGGGCACTTGAACCTTTTGCTGAAGTCATATATCTTCCTGGAAAGGATACTACTCCTGAAGTAGTCAAGGATGCTGATGCAATCATTACCAGAACCAGAACAATTTGTAACGAAGAATTGCTTGCAGGATCTAAGGTCTCAATGATTGCTACTGCGACTATTGGTTTCGACCATATTGATACTGAATATTGCAAAAGAGCCGGAATTGAATGGACAAATGCTCCGGGGTGCAACAGCTGGTCAGTTGCCCAATATATAATGGCAGCATTGTATACTTTAGCTCTTGAAAAGAATTTTTCTCTTGCTGATAAAACCATTGGAATAATCGGAGCGGGAAATGTAGGTTCCAAAGTTGAAAAATTATGCAGGGTAATTGGCATGAAGGTTTTGGTTAATGACCCTCCAAGAGAAAGAAATGAAGGTAGTAATAACTTTGTTGATATTGAAATAATAAAAAAAGAGTCAGACATTATTACTTTTCATACTCCATTGACTTTTGAAGGTGAAGATAAAACTTTTCATCTTTTGGATAATTCATTCATAATGGGATGCAAGGATAATGTCTATATAATTAATGCAGCCAGAGGAGAAATTTCTGACACTCAATCTGTAATTAACGGATTATACTCCGGAAAAATTAATGAAATTATTTTTGATTGTTGGGAAAAGGAACCTGACATTAACAGAGAACTATTAAATAAGGCATTTATATCAACTCCCCATATTGCAGGTTATTCCCGTGATGGAAAAGCAAATGGAACAAGCATGAGTATACAGGCTCTTAGCAGAAAGTTTAATCTGGGAATTGATGACTGGGTATGCAAGGATGTTGAAAAACCTGAAGATATAAATATTAAAATTGATGGAACAGGAAAATCTGTTCAGGAGATAATTTCTTACGCCATTTTAAAGACGTATCCGATTTTAGGAGATAGTGAAAGGTTGAAGAAATCTCCGGAAACATTCGAAAAGCAAAGGGGCGACTATCCTGTCAGGAGAGAGTTTCCTGTATATAAATGTATGTTAAATGATTGCAGTCCTGAAATATCAGTCATCTTAAGAGATTTAGGATTTCAGGTCTCCCGATCAATTTAATTTTAAACCGTAACTTTAGAAATAAGATAGTATAAAAAACAGGGTAGTAATATATAATTACTGCCCTGTTTTTTATACTTTAACTTAATTGATAGTTAGTTCTTCTTAAGAAGGTCACGAATTTCAGTAAGTAAAGTTTCTTCAGCTGAAGGTGCTGGAGGAGCTGCCGGAGCCGGAGCTTCTTCTTTCTTCTTTTTAATACTGTTCATTGCTTTTATTAGCATAAATATTGCAAAGGCAACAATAAGAAAGTCAATGATAACCTGGATGAAAGCACCATAATTAATGGTAACTGCATTGATTGCATTACCTGCAGCATCTACTGATGCTTCTTGAATAGTTGCTCTTAATTCAGTAAAATTAACTCCACCCAAGAGCATTCCAATAGGGGGCATCAAAACATCGTTAACAAGTGAACTTACTATCTTCCCGAAAGCAGCACCAATAATTATACCAACAGCCATGTCGACAACATTGCCCTTCATGGCAAATTCCTTAAATTCTTTTAATAGACTCATTTTCTTTTCATTTATTGGTTTATAAAGTAGATTAGTTTATTGCAATTAATTAATTTTCAGAAGGCTCTGCGGCTTTTTGCTTTTGAAACTCTTCGGTACTTATTGGCTTTGCTTCATCAAGTCTGATTATCTTGCTGTCTTCCTGACTTGAATTTTGCTGACCTTGATTGGTATCATTCTTCCAAAGTTGATC
>CAYXJA010000246.1:0-1830 GCA_964465425.1 uncultured Prolixibacteraceae bacterium
GCTAAGCTTGTTGATATTAAGGTTCTTGATCACCTTATAATATGTGGTTCCGAATATTTAAGTCTTGCTGATGAAGGATTAATTACTTAATTTTCGCTGAAAATAATCAGCGATATGGTTAATGTCTTTTCTAATGAAATAAATGAGCGTCTGAGATACATATTCAGATTGATTTTTGAAACTGTTTTAGAAGATACTGTTGAGTTTTTTTCAGATATCGACAAGTATAAAAATTCTTATGGAGTTAAAATCAATTATTCAGACAATGAAAGTATTGAAGGACTGAAATTAAAGCCGAATGGTTTACTGTTTCAAAAGCAGATTCAATCTCAGAAAATAGAAATGTTTGAATGGGAAGGTGAAAAGGCTTTTTTTCAGACCGAGGACTCGTTTATTCCCTTTGATATTTTTGCAGCAAGCTTTTATCTTGTAAGCCGTTATGAAGAATATCTTACAGGTAAGCGCGACAGGCATCAACGGTTTATGTCGAGGAGTAGTCTTGCCGGACAACATCGTTTTCTTGAAAAGCCATTAGTAAATATCTGGGCATTAAAACTGGCAGATATTATTGAAAGTGAATATCCTGATTTTAAGCTTAAAAGACCTGCATTCAAATATCTTCCTACAATTGACATTGATAACGCCTGGGCTTTTAAAAATAAAGGTGTTTTAAGGCAAACAGCTTCAACATTCAAGGATTTGTTAAGCGGAAGATTTAAAAATATTGGAACCAGGTTTGCCGTTATTCTAAAAATGAAAAAGGACCCGTACGACAGTTATGATTTCATGGAAGGGGTCTTTAAGAAGTTCAAATTCAAGCCTGCTATGTTTTTCCTGATAAGTAAGGGAGGTAAACATGACAGAGGACTATCGTATAAAAACAGAAAATTCAGGATGCTGATTAAGAAGATGTCGAAAATTGCAGATATAGGTATTCATCCTTCTTACAGCTCTACAAAAAAGAAATCCTTGCTGAGTAAAGAGATTAAAAGGCTAAAAGAAATTACGGGGAATGATATAGTTTTAAGCAGGCAGCATTATCTTAAACTTACCATGCCTGTTACTTATCGTGAACTTTTGAATAATGGCATCAAAGCTGATTATTCTATGGGATATTCCAACCGGCCGGGTTTCAGAGCCAGTATCTGTAGTCCATTCCCGTTTTTCGATCTTATAGAAGGAAAAGTAACATCACTGATTGTTTATCCTTTTGAGGTAATGGATGTTACCCTTCAAAGCTACAGAGGTATGAGTCCTTCAGAGGCAGATAAGAAGATAAAATCACTGATGAAGGAAGTTTATTTAGTAGGAGGAACTTTCATAAGTCTGTGGCACAACGAATCATTAAGTGATGAAGCTCAATGGGAAGGATGGAAAGAAGTTTACATTAACATGACTAAAACGGCTGCAGATTATTACAATGGATAGCAGACTGAAACTACTTCATAATTCACAAATAGACATTGAACGTTGGGACAAGGTCATTTATAATTCTTCAAATTCCAGAGTATATGCAAAAAGCTGGATGCTTGACATTGTAAATGAGGATTGGAATGGTTTGATATATGGTGATTACGAATATGTTATGCCGGTTGTATTTGCAAAGAAATGGGGTATTGAATATGCTTATCAACCTATTTTTGCTCAGCAACATGGGATTTTTCCACCAGCTTCACCGGATATAACAAAAATGTTTATTGATTTTCTTTTTAAGAGATTCAGATATTTTGACATTTCATTGAATTCAATGAATATTGTTAAGGATAGCAGTCTGAAGATAGACGAAAGGGCAAATTATTTATTGTCTTTAAGACCGGAATATGAAGCAAT
>CAYXJA010000247.1:0-1820 GCA_964465425.1 uncultured Prolixibacteraceae bacterium
ATACCATCCTGATTCAAATATCCTATTGATAATCTGTAAGGAAGGTTCTTTATTCCTCCGGTCAGACTTATATTATTGTCAGTTCCGAAAGCTGTCTGATATATTTCATCCTGCCAGTCTGTTGAAGCTGTTCCTAATCCCAGCTCTTCAACTGTCTTGCCAGAATAAGCTGCTGCTGTCCTGGCTACTTCCCTGAATTGATCAGCTGAAAGTACTGATACTTTGTCTTTTAATTGAAATACTGATCCTTTTGATGACACTGAAACTTTCAATCCACCAGTTTGCCCTTTGTAGGTGCTTATCAATATTACTCCGTTAGAAGCTCTTGAACCGTATATTGCTGACGCTGAAGCATCCTTTAATACACTGAATGATTCAATGTCGTTTGGGTTTAAGGAACTTAAAAATCCTGCTCCATTGCCCCAGCCTTCAACAGGAACACCATCAATTACAATAAGCGGATCGTTGCTTGCATTTAATGAAGCACCCCCTCTTATGAGAAATGAGCTTCCTGCTCCCGGCTGACCACTAACGGGTATTACCTGAACTCCCGGAATCTTGTTGGCAATGAGTTGCTCTGCATTGGTAATCGAACCTTTTTGAAAATCAGTTTTGCTTACCGTAGATACTGCTCCGGTAATATCTTTTTTTCTTGCAGATCCATATCCAATGGCTACAACTTCTTCCAATCCAACAACACCTTCCTGTAAGGTTACGTTGATGGTTGAACGACCGTTTACTTTTTCTTCAAGGGGTGTATACCCAATGAAAGAAAAAATGAGGGTAGAAGAGGAATTTACTTTAATGGTATAATTTCCGTTTATATCAGTGGTTGAACCGTTTGTTGTGTTTTTTTCCAACACGGTAACCCCCGGTATAGGTTCACCGGAAACACTTTTCACATTCCCGGTTACTGTCGTTTGTGCTTTTAGGGAGATAACTCCAAAAAAGAACAGCATAAAACAGATAAGTAGTTTACTTTTCATAAAATTTCCTTTAGGTTTCAAAAGAATAATGGTATGACAGATTAGTAATAGATTAACAGAAAGATTATAAATAGTATAAGCAGTATTGAGATTACCGACAAAAATGTAATTATAATCTGATACTTTTTTAACTTATAATCTTTCATGATCATTAATTTGTTCAAATCTACCCTGATGCCAATTATTTATGATGACCTGATTAATTTATTATGAACATTGATTATTATTTTTTGAAAACAATTCCGTCAAATATGGAAACAAATTCGGCTAGCGAGACTTCTCGGAATATTCCCTTGGCGACATATTGAACTCATTCTTAAAGCATTTGGCAAAATAAGAATGATTGGTGAACCCTGTTTCATCCATTATCTCTGAGATGGTCATCTTTTTGCTTTTTATAAGCTGGGCAGCTCTCTTTAATTTTATCTGACGTATGAGTTCATTAAGGGTCATTCCTGTTTGTGTCTTTATCTTCCTGTATAAACTCGAATGACTTATGCCGATTGACTTGCACATCTTTTCAATATTGATCTCAGGATCGGATATATGTTCGTTTATGAACCTGATGGTCTCCTGCAGTAACTTCTCATCATGCGATTCTATCTCTACCTCATGGTTTTCTACTATCAGCTTTTGCTTTATGTATTCATTGACTTTCCTGCTCCTCGATATCAAACTGTCGATTCCTGCATCAAGCACATCCATGCTGAAAGGTTTTGTTATGTAAGAATCTGCACCTGCCTTATATCCCTCTATCTGATGTGAGGTCATGGTCATGGCAGTTAAAAGTATTACAGGTATATTGTCATGGCGGGGGTTCGATTTTATCTGTTC
>CAYXJA010000248.1:0-1771 GCA_964465425.1 uncultured Prolixibacteraceae bacterium
GCACATTGAATTTTGTTTCCGAGTTGAGGGATTATGGTGAAAAAGCTAAGAAAATGAAAGAGCTTTTCACTTCAAACGGATTCAACATTCTATATGATAAAGACATAGATGAGTTGATTGCAGATGGATTTTACTTCACCATATCATATCCAAACATGAAAGCTGGAGAATTGTTATTTGAATTGCTTCATTATGGAATAAGTGCAATAACCTTATTACTCACAGGAAGTTCCGTTGAAGGGTTAAGAGCGTGTGTCGCTCCTGTTGACCGTAATCAATTTGAAGACCTTGAGTTGAGGCTTAAGAAATTCAATAACGATCATAAATAACTAAAAAAGAAAGATTTACTTAATAAATAAAATACAATAATGGCGAAAGCAAAAGGAGCAGTAGTAGTAGATAAGGAGCAATGCAAAGGGTGTAATCTTTGTGTAGTTGCATGTCCTCAAAATGTGTTAAGCCTTCATAAAGAGGTAAATAGTAAGGGATATAATTATTCATACATGTCAAACGCTGATGATTGCATTGGATGTAGTAATTGTGCAATGGTTTGTCCCGATAGTTGTATTACAGTATACAGAGTGATAATAAAATAGTAAGGAAAATAAAATAATAAATTCATCCATAATATGGGAGACTTACGTTTAATGAAAGGGAATGAGGTCATCGCTGAAGCTGCAATAAGATGTGGTTGTGATGCGTATTTTGGTTACCCAATTACTCCTCAATCCGAAGTGATGGAAACATTAATGGCCAGATGTCCCTGGGAAGAAACAGGAATGGTTGTACTTCAGGCTGAGAGTGAAGTTGCATCAGTAAATATGCTTTATGGTGCAGCCTCATCTGGTAAAAAAGTAATGACATCTTCATCCAGTCCGGGCATAAGTTTAATGTCGGAAGGTATTTCATATCTTGCAGGAGCTGAACTTCCTGCGGTAATAGTTAATGTTCAAAGAGGAGGACCGGGTTTAGGAACGATACAACCTTCTCAAGCTGATTATTTTCAGGCAACAAAAGGAGGGGGACATGGTGATTTTCATTTGCTTGTTCTTGCTCCGTCTTCTGTACAGGAAATGAATGACTTTGTAGATTTAGGTTTTAATCTTGCTTTTAAATACAGAAATCCGGTATTAATATTATCTGATGGCGTTATTGGCCAAATGATGGAAAAAGTTGAGCTAAGTGAATATAAACCACGCTGGACTGATGAGCAGATTGAAGAGTTGAATGGCAGTTGGGCTGCAACAGGAAAAAAGAAGAATCGTGAAAGATACATTAAAACATCTTTGGAATTAGTTGCCGAGAAGCAGGAAAAGTTCAATGAAAAGCTTCAGGCAAAATATAAGAAAATGGCAGATGAAGATGTAAGATATGAATTGGTCCAATGTGATGATGCTGAATACATAATTGTTGCATTTGGAGTTTCTGCCAGGCTAAGTTTAAAGGCTATTGATATATTAAGAGAAAAGGGTATTAAAGTTGGATTATTAAGGCCAATCACTTTATTCCCTTTCCCAAAAAAAATAATTAATGAACTTGCTGACAGAGTAAAAGGATTTTTATCTGTCGAAATGAATTCGGGGCAAATGTTAGAAGATGTTCAACTTGCAGTTAACGGCAAAACCAATGTATATCATTTCGGACGAATGGGCGGTGTAATTGCAAATCCAGCAGAAATTGTTGAAGCCATTGAATCAAAAATAATAGGAGGAAAGTAAAATGACGGAATTACAATTACAAGATATAATAAAACCTGAAAACAAGGTTTATG
>CAYXJA010000249.1:0-1767 GCA_964465425.1 uncultured Prolixibacteraceae bacterium
TTCCTTTGTAATAAAAATCGACCATTGGAATATTTCTTCCCGTCATTGGTTCAGAATAAAAAATCATATATGTGTCATTCATCATAAGCGGTTTAAAGATGTACTCTTTGTAAGCTTCATGCAATGGCATTCCTGTTATTCTTTCAATTATTAAACCTAAAAGCTGGTAGTTTGTGTCTGAATAATGCATCCCCTTGCCCGGCTTGAATTTGGGTTTCAGGTTATTCTTAGTCCACTCAATAGTCTCGATTGGTGTCCAGAAATGGCCGGTGTCTGCCATCATAAATTGAATTCCATTTATCCCCGAACTGTTTTTATCAATGTAATAATCTGCAATTCCTGAGGAATGGTTTAGTAAATGCCTGATTCTGATTTCTCCGGTATAATCAGCACCTTTGAAATGATGCAATCCGTTAATAATATCTGAATCCAGGTATTCCGATATTTTATCATTGAAATCTATTAACCCCTTTTCATATAAAATGCTTATCACCATTGAGGTTACAGTCTTTCCAATACTGGCAAAATGGTATGGCTGGTCAGGATTAATGTCATTTGTTGTATTGTTTTTTATTGCAGTTTTCCAATGAATGCCAAGGGTAGGAGAGTCGATCAACAGGAACCCAGTGTTCATTTGGTTATTCTTACAAGCTAGCTTCTCAAATGAGACATAGACATTATTTTTAATTTTATTACTTACCTCCGGGAATCTTACTTCCTGGGACTTTAATTGAGTAGACATTGCACAAATAATTACGGTTAAAAATAATTTTGTTTTCATATTTTTTCCGCAAACCTACCTTTGATATTTATCCAAATCAATCGGGAGAAAGTATGATTTTTGATGATAAGTAAAAAATCATACTAAAGTATGAGGTGAAATTAAGTATGATAGGATATCTTACTTTTTGCGCAGTAAATTTGATAACTCAAGTCTGTTTCTGACCTTTGTCTTTGAGTAAATATTAGAAACATGAGTCTTTACTGTTGGTAAAGAAATATTTAACTGATCTGCTATTTCAGAGTACTTTTTTCCTGAAATCAATAAGGTCATTACTTCTTTTTCGCGCTGACTAATCCCCATTTCCATGACTCTTTCTTCCTCCAATATCAGAGAGTCATTCTTTGCTATCAGTTTTCTAATGTCAACCGGAATTTTTAACAATGACATTATCATTCCGAATATTGCGACAATGTTTATCCCTTTCTTGCTTAGGATAATGTTCGTTCTTTCGTGTCCAATACTTAAAAAAGTGATAAGTGAAAGAGTCATTATTATCAGAATGAAAATTGCCATAACCCTCTCATTTCTTTCATTAGGTCTTATCAGTGCTTCTGGTTTTGTTATCAGGATATGTATCATTGAATAAAAAACAGCAAGAAAAATGAAGGCTGAAGAAATATATATAAGAGTCATACTCGGACTCTTCCTTAGAAATAAAATTGTTATCAATATTGCAACTGCAATACCAGTGGTAATAAGCACTGTATTTCTTAAAGAACGATGTTTAATAGTCCTTTCCTTATGAATATTGACAGGTACGGCAACTCCAAATAAAACTATAGAGTAGTTTATTAAAAGTGTTTGAATATTAATAACATTGGGATCAGTAATGGTGAATATTCCATGAATAGTCAGGAGTATAATTAAAATTAAAAATGATGCAGTAAAAAAAACAGTTTCTTTATATTCAATATCCTTCAGGCAACAAATAATTTGCAGTATCAATGTTGTTAGTCCGAATGAATATGAAATAAGCAGTAAAG
>CAYXJA010000250.1:0-1746 GCA_964465425.1 uncultured Prolixibacteraceae bacterium
TGATCCCTTTGCAGGCAATGCTGGATGCAGGTACTTATTTTTTGAAAAAACAACATCGTTCAATCGGTATACCCGATGACGAGATAATAAAAATTGCAATTAAATCTCTTGGTCTTGATGAGATTGCTCCATTCAATCCAAAAGAAAGAATTATTGAATACATGATTTCTGATTATAATCAGAATAAGCTGGTTGACAACACTCTGACCGGATTTGCAAGAATAGTGGCTTCCGAATCACCAACACCGGGAGGTGGTTCTGTTTCTGCGTTGTTGGGTGCACTTGGTGCGGCATTGGGAACCATGGTTGCCAATCTTTCATCTCATAAAAAAGGCTGGGATGATAAGTGGGAATTTTTTTCTGATTGGGCTGTCAAAGGTAAATACTTTTATGAGCAGCTGCTTAAGCTTGTTGACGAGGATACCAATGCTTACAATACTTACATGATAGCTCTTAAGCTTCCGAAGAGTAGTCAACAGGAAATAGAAATCAGAAAAGAAGCAATTCAAAAGTCAGTGCTTAATGCTATTGAAATTCCTTTACAGACGATGAGATTGAGCTATGCATCAATGGAAGTAATAAAAGCCATGGCAGAATCGGGAAACCCTAATTCTGTTTCAGATGCAGGAGTTGGAGCTATTGCAGCAAGAGCAGCAGTTTCCGGGGCAGGGCTTAATGTGAGGATTAATGTTCCTTCACTTTCTGATAAAGAATTAGCATCTCAATATTTGAATGAAGCTATTGAGCTTGAAAATAAGGCACTTGAAATGGAATCAGATATTCTGAAACTGGTAAGAGGGAAAATTAATTGAAACCAGGCATTTTAAAAAAGTTAATTGATAAACAAAGAGTCAATTTTAATTATCTGTACCCGAATATCAAAGGGAAGATAAAGACAACTATCACCGTCCATAATGCATAAACAGGAAGGTAATTTGAAATTGTCATTTCAACTTTAGATACTTCGCCTTTTTTAAAGTTCACCTTGTATAGATCAATCATTATCAGTACCATATTTACAAATATCAGTAAGTTGGAAATCAATACAGCAGTCCTGTTGGGAGTAAAACCATATTCTCCAAGACGATACACAATTGCTGATAAAGCAATAATGTCAATGATTATTGTAACAAAAGAAAGTATCATCAGGGTAATTTCAACAAACTGCTGTTTTTTGTGAGATGCTAATTCAGAAGCTGTGAACACAATTATTCCCATTACACCAATCAGCATAATATTGAAAACCAATAAGAATTCTCTGTCATTATACGGGTCCTTTCCTGTAATTATTATGCTTATCAGGTAAATAATCAATGTCAGTAAAACGAAAGGACTAAAAAGAGTAGTAATTACAGGTGCGATTTTATTTGTTATCGATGGGAATTTTTTGATTAGAAAGGTTGCAACCACAGGAGCAGATACCAAGCCCCAGAATGCTATATTTTCCATATAGAATTTTTCAATATCCATATCTATGGCAGCAAATAAGCCCATTGTTAATGCAGTTAATACACCTCCGGCTATCAGGATTAATCCTCCTAATATAGCAAGGTCACCATTGTATTTTATGTATTCCAGACGGCGTTGTTTGTTTTTTAAATCAAAATTTGAAAAGACAATACCATAAAAACACCAAAGCATCAGAGGTAGATGGATATATATCAGATTTAAAATATGGCTATTTTTTTCCAGGGGTAATATATTTACATAAACAGCAGATATTGCAAAGAATATCAAGCTTGTCCA
>CAYXJA010000251.1:0-1715 GCA_964465425.1 uncultured Prolixibacteraceae bacterium
TCACAACAACAGGAGCATCTGTTATCCCAAATGTTGAACAACTTTCACAAGGACTACTTTTCTGGAGAAGCTTCACTCAATGGATTGGAGGAATGGGAATTATCATTATGTCGCTGGCAGTCCTTCCCTTTTTTGGAATAGCAGGCATGTCGCTCATCTCATCTGAATCATCTGATGTTAATATCGAACGAATTCATCCTAAAATAAAAGATTCTGTTTTGATAGTTTTATCTATCTACTTAATTCTTACCACAGTTGAAACCATATTACTTACAATTGGGGGCATGAACTTCTTTGATTCACTTTGTCATTCATTTTCAACTATATCAACAGGTGGCTTTTCTACTCATGACAATAGTCTTGGCAACTGGGATTCACCATTCATTCAGTATGTTGTTATATTCTTCATGATGCTTTCAGGAATAAATTTTTCATTGATTTACCTTGGTTTTAGTGGTTCAGTAAAAAAAATATTTAAAAACGAAGAAATTAAAATCTATCTGGCCTTTATTATTGCAATAACAATAGTTGTTGGATTAGGATGGATTTTAATTGCAGATAAAGGAATAGAAGAATCTATTCGAAATTCTTTATTTCAAATTACATCACTATTATCATCCACGGGTTTTTATACATCAGATTATAAATTCTGGAATACTGTTATTTTCATTTTATTTTTCATATTACTATTCATTGGAGGAACAACAGGCTCTGCCTCAGGAGGTGTAAAAGTGATGAGGTTTGCTCTTATCATTAAAGGGTGCCAAAATGAACTTCAAAGGCTACTCCACCCCAATGCTGTAATTCCAATAAGATGTAACAGTAAAGCTGTAACCCTCCCTACTATGTCCAATATTCTAATTTTCTGTTTTATATATATTTTAGTTTTTCTCCTTGGCAGCTTGGTCCTTATGATTGCCGGAGTTGATTTCCTTTCAGCCATGGGGTCTTCTGCTTCATGTTTGGGTAATATCGGTCCGGGAATTGGTGTAATTGCACCGTTTGATACTTACATCCATTTATCTGTTTTTTCCAAATGGTTTTTATCGTTTGTAATGTTGACAGGACGTCTTGAAGTTTTTGTTGTTATTTCATTGTTTTTCTCTGTCTTCTGGAAACGTTAATCCTCAAAGACTTTTATTACTTTTGCTTCTTAAAATTTGAATAATGCTTATTCGTCTTTATGAAGAGAGTACCGATCAAAGGAGAATCCTTCAAATTGTTGAAGTTCTCCAAAAGGGAGGAATAATAATCTTTCCTACTGATACGGTTTACAGTATTGGCTGTGATATTACTAAAGAAAAGGCTGTTGAAAAGATTGCCCAGATAAAAGGGATAAAAATTGAAAAGTCACAGTTTTCATTTATCTGCCATGACTTAAGCCACCTTTCAGATTATGCCCGCCCTATTTCAAATAATATTTTCAAACTGATGAAGAGAAATCTTCCCGGTCCGTTTACATTCATTCTTGAAGCCAACAATAATGTACCTCGATATTTTAAAGGGAAAAAGAAAACTGTTGGGATCAGAGTGCCTGACAATAGTATAATCAGAGAAATTGTCAGGGAACTTGGCAATCCTATTTTTTCAAGTTCAGTACACGACAAAGATGAGATAATCGGATATACCACTGATCCTGAACTTATTCACGACGACTGGGGCGATAAGGTAGACATTGTAATTGACGGTGGCTACTGTGGCAATGAAGTTTCAAC
>CAYXJA010000252.1:0-1704 GCA_964465425.1 uncultured Prolixibacteraceae bacterium
TTCAAGCCATGAGTAATCTGTTTCCTCTTCAAACTGTGATTTCTTTTCTGAGGATGGATATTTTTTTGCTCTTCTTTTTAATCTCTCAACAGTAAGAAATCTGTTTTGCGATAACAACACCCCGCCTGCACAACTTCTGTCGCAGGCTCTCAGTTCAAGATAATCATATTGAGGCACATCGTCATTTTCAAGCCTTTCCAGAAACTTGATTGTATTATGAATTCCATCAACAGCAATAGTACGTGAAGTCTGCCACCATGTTTCACCATGAGTAAGGCTCCATTGAATACCTTCTTTTGTAATTTCCTTTCTCATTTCGCTGCTGTCAACCGGAATAATCTTATCGGCAACACTCATTACCTTATTATAGATAACCTTGGAATTAACAACTCCGGTAATTATTGATTGCTTTTCACCAAGAGGACTTTTAACGGCAGTAATCTTTGCAGCGCAAGGTGTTACATAAAAAATGCCAACTTCATCTTTATGAATTCCTTTATCCTCAAACATTTTCAGGACAAAATTTGCTACCATGTCATGAGGAGTTTTAACCCTGAGAATATTAGAAGCAAGCGAAGGATAACGCGTTCTGATAAGTCGCACAATAGCAGGACAAAAAGAAGAAATTAAAGGCATACCTGTTTGATTGGCCTTGATTTCCTTTCTTATTTGATTTTTAAGAACTTCGATAGGTTGTTCCACTTCATAAACATGAGTAAAGCCTATTTCAAGAAGGGATGCATAAATCTTATTTTCAGAAATCCTATCGGGAAATTGTCCAATAAAAACAGATGGGAAAAGGACTACTCTGTATTTATATGCTTTAATCAATTCAAGATCATCGTGTTCAATATAAATTGCCTTTTGAGGGCATACCCTCATGCACTCTCCGCAATCGACACATCTTTCTTCCCTGATAACTACTTTACCATCAATAATTCTGATTGCTTCGGTTGGACACTCCTTAACGCAGTGAGTGCATCTGATGCATTTTTCATCATCAATCACCAGTGAATGATAAAAGGTTTCATTATTCTGCATCATTGAAAAATTTTGTCAGTTTTAAAGTTGTTCCTTCTCCAACAACTGTATCTATCTCAAATACATCAGTATTCTTTTTAATATTCGACAATCCCATTCCGGCACCGAAGCCCATTTCCCTGACAAGCTGGGAAGCAGTAGAAAAACCTTCCTTCATTGCAGCTTCTACATCGGGTATCCCTGGGCCCTTATCTTTAAGGATCATATCAATTCTTTCGGGATAGATATATACTTCTATTTCCCCGCTATAGGCATGGGCAACTATATTAACCTCAGCTTCATATAAAGCTACAACAATTTTCTTTATCAAACGCTGCTCTGTATTAAGCTGTTTAAGAACTTTCTTGACCTGGCTGGAAGCATGCCCTGCCCTGTTAAAGTTTCCACCTTCTATTTCATACCTTAGTTTAATCATGATCAGTATACAGGTTTCAATCCCAAATTATATAACAATCCGCAACATTTAAAGGAAGAAAAAGGAGTTTCAATTATAATTATACCGGCTTCTTCTGCCAGTTGAATCATTTCTTCTGTTGCCTTTTTATTTCTTACTAACAATATAGAATGGATATCCCCCATTTCTGCAGTTCTTATTGTCTGTAAGTTAGCTGTACCTGTTATCAGCAGCATTTTTTCAGTATCAAGAGTTAAAACATCACTCAT
>CAYXJA010000253.1:0-1650 GCA_964465425.1 uncultured Prolixibacteraceae bacterium
TCCTTTGTTGATGAACATGGGATTATATATCTTAAATTTGGAAAAGGATTTCTTTTAATAGACCCATCAGAAGTTGTTTATATAAGAAGTGTTAAAAGGGGATGTGAGCTGACAAAAAGAAATGGGGAAAATAATTTTATAAAATATAAGATTTCCTTTTTGGAAAATATATTTGAAGATTTCAATTTTTTCAGGATAACTAAGTCAGTGATAATAAATCTTGAATACTTGTTTATGATTTCAAGAAAAAGTAAAAGATGTTTTTTGAAAAATTGTGATAATGAATATATTTTTCAATTGACAAGCAGAAATGTAATGGCATTAAATAAATTACCTTTTTTAAAGGTCGGATAAATGTTTTAAATTTGAAGAAAAAAGAATGAACAAGACTACTCGTTATATTCTGATTGCTGTTGGAGCTTTGATCATAATTGCAATAGCCTGGTACTTCAGATCAATTGTTTCCTATATTTTAATATCAGCAGTTCTTGCAACAATGGCAAGGCCATTGACAAGGATGCTGCTCAAGGTTAAAATATGGAAGATTAGATTCGGGAAATCGTTTAGCGCCCTATTAACTTTAATTGCTATTTGGATTGTATTTTTTGGTTTTTTCCTCCTGATGATTCCAATACTTGCAAGTGAATTTAAAGACCTGGCAAATGTTGATTTTAAAGGATATCTGAATCAGTTGGAAGCTCCTTTAAATAAGGTTACAATGCTCTTGTTCAACCAGACAATTTCTTTTTCAGATACATCATTGCTTGATCTTGCCAGAACCAAATTATCTTCCTTTTTCAGAGTTTCACGAATTACAGATATGTTTGGTACTATTGCCGGGACTGTAGGGAATATTATGATTGGTATTTTTTCTGTTTCTTTTATAACTTTCTTTTTTCTTCGTGATGAAAACATGTTTAATAATGGTCTTCTAATGATAACTCCAACCGGTTATGAAGAAAGAATGTCAAAAAGTATCAACAGAATTACTGAACTTCTCAGAAGATATTTGATTGGCTTGCTTCTCGAAATTATTCTGGTTATGATACTTAATACTATTGGTTTAAAAATTGCAGGACTGAGTATAACAGATGCTATGGTTATCGGGCTGATCTGTGGTTTATTTAATGTTATTCCTTATCTGGGACCATGGATAGGTGCAGTAGTTGGGTTACTTATCGGACTTGCAATTAATGTAAATGCCGATTTCATGAGTGTTACCCTGCCGCTTTTGATTTTTATGGTAATAGTATTTGCTGTTGTTCAATTTATTGATAACAATTTTTTCCAGCCTTTGATTTATTCCAGCAGTGTAAAAGCTCATCCTCTGGAAATATTCCTTGTTATTATGGCATCAGGAAGCTTCGGGGGAGTATTGGGAATGATTCTGGCAATTCCTGTTTATACAATTTTAAGAGTCTTTGGAGCTGAATTTTTCTCGAATATAAAGTTTGTCAGAAAGCTTACAGAAAACATGGAAAAACAAGAATAAAAAATCCCGGTTTAAAGCCGGGATTTTTGTTATGCTTTTATTTTACTACCAGGCAAATAAAGGATAATCGGTCATTATTGAATTGACTTTCTTCCTTACGGCAATAATTGTATTTTCGTTTTCAAAATCAGAAATAACGGTATCTATCATTTCAACTA
>CAYXJA010000254.1:0-279 GCA_964465425.1 uncultured Prolixibacteraceae bacterium
TTTTTATCAAAAGTCATAAATACTTTTATTATTTACAACTTGTTATAAAACATATCCCAATGAAAGGTATTAAATATCTGATATTTAAATAAAATTGAAGCGAAAAATCTAAAATTCCAGAGAAGAAAAATTACTCATGCAAAAGTCATTTTAACTTTTATACTAATTATTTCAATATGACCTCCTCTATTGTATTGTCTTTCATATACCATAAATAACCCTTTACATCTTCAAAACCCATTTGCTTTATTTTTCCAATGTACCCGCTTACTTGCCTGA
>CAYXJA010000254.1:317-1639 GCA_964465425.1 uncultured Prolixibacteraceae bacterium
CATTACCCTGTCAGGTCGTAATAGTCCAAAATCTTTATCAATTATTGTTGCTTCGTTCATCACTTCATAAGTGCCGTCAAACCAATCCATTACTGATTCTGATGAAACTAATTCCTTAAGTTTGGTTTTATATTTATCAGCTTCACTCTTTTGTATCCTGCCCTGACGGCATGCTTTATTTACTGCATCATCCAAATCTTCCGTATTCCTGACATCCGAAAGTATATCATGTATTACTTTACCTTCATTTATTTTATTCAATCGCCCTTCCCCATCTTCTTCAACAAAAAACTCATAGTTCTTATGAAGCACAAGCTGACTAAATGTATTCTTCTCTTCTCCGGGCAACCCGCTCATTACTATTTCATTTCTTGATTCTCTTCTTTTATCCCCTACTTTTTTCAGATCACCAATGACATGAATATCTTTTACCTCCGTTTCATTCTCCTCTTTAGAAATCAAAAATTCTGAGAGTAAATCTCCCATTACCTTTATTCCTGATTCCTTTTTACTTACACTTTTCTTTGTGTAAACATACAAACCTTCAACAGCTCTTGTAAATGCAACATAAAGAAGATTCAGATTATCAATGTAACTAAGTAATAATTCAATGAAATAATAATCTGAAAAGCAAGTACCCTTAAGGCTACCGGTAATTCTGACAGGTAATATTGAAAAATCTTTATCAAAGGGAGAAGGAGATGGACACCATATTATTTTTACGCTATCGCCTTTGCTTGAAAATCCAAATTCCCAGTTACTGTATGGCATCATAACTACCGGAAACTCAAGTCCTTTTGATTTGTGGATTGTTAATATTCTTATTGCATCCCGCTCCATTGCACTCTGAAGCTTAATCTTTACTCCAAATACATCCCACCATTCAAGAAACTTATGAAGATTTTCACTTTCTTTTAAGGTATAATCAAATACAGAATCATTAAAAACCTGTAATGGTGCCTGTTCCGATTGAATCTTATTCAAACTGAAGTCTTTTTCAAGTCGATGTACCAAATCATAAAGTGAAAGGTTTGAAATTCCCTTCAGATATTTGCGATTTTCATCTGTAAAGAATGAAAAGTATTTTTCTGTTATTTCATCTGATACAAACTCCTCAACTAATTCTTTAGGATTGTTTGTATCTTGTTCTCCCTTTTTCTCAAATAATGGCAATAAACCTTTACTATATTCAAAAATAATAGCTGCTCTATTTACCTTATCATCAGGGTTTAATATATACCTCAGCATTCCAATCATAAACCTGACCGAAACTGAACTAACAAGAAACATGCTATCATCAGATATCACATCAAAATTATACT
>CAYXJA010000255.1:0-1632 GCA_964465425.1 uncultured Prolixibacteraceae bacterium
AAAAAGAAGTTATGACCTCCAATCATTTCAATCCTTTCATCAATTGTCATACTCATTACTATTGAATCTGCCCTTTTCAAAGCTGATTCATAACTCACCGGAGTCTGATACGGTTTAAATTCCTCATTCTTTACTAGTGGCAGATTCTTATCCTGCTGACTGCACGATACAATCGTTAATCCACATAAAATTGCAATTAGTGTTTGTTTCATAGCTGTTATTTTAAATAAAGAGAATTTCAGATTCAATTCTGAATCTAAATTACTCAATAAATTAAAGGAAAAGAAAGATAAAAATCAAGTCAGGAAATTAACTCTGTCTCAATTTCTACTAAAAGATTGTCTCTGCAGATGTCAGCAACTACGTAAGTGGCAGGAGTATCTCCGTAAGTCTCTTTACAGATGTTCCTTACTTTTGATATATCTCCCTTATTTTTAACATAAACCCTCACATAACTGAACTTGTCAGGTACTGTTTTAATTTCAGGAAAATGCCTTTTTATATTTTCAGGACTTGTAAGTGCCGAAATGTTTTTAATTGTAACTCTTGTTTGTTCTTCAACATCTCCAATTCCAACTGTCACTTCTCCTACTATTGAAGCAGTGCCTGAAACAATTAACCTTGAAGCATTATTCAAAACAATAAGTTTTGCCCTTTCAAACTGTGGTGGTTGATTCTTTGCAAGTTTACAATCAGGAGCTCCGACAAGCACTTGCTGACCATATTTGTATGATTCACTTTGAACAGGACTGCTTATTGGCATTACTTTCAAATTTTCATTTCCCGTAACAGCAAAACTATCGATACAGACACCAAGGTAAAGCATCCCTATACCGGTGGCTGCGGGAAAATCTTTTCTTTTTCTGTATTCAGTATAAAAATTGCTGCGGGTCTCGTTAAACATCTGATAATGCTGCCTTTCCCTGCCTTCTATATTTTCCTTGTCAAGAATTCCTCCAACGTAATTCCACTGCCTCACTATATTGTCAAAGCTTAAACCAAGATGATTGTATAAATCACGCAAATATGAAAAGGAGGCTTCTGATGACTTTAAAATGTTATAATCAGGATGAACAGATTGAGCACCAATTGTCCAATATTCTTTGTATGTCTTTGTATCTATAATGCAATATGGCCTGTTGTGAAAATTGCCATAAATTATTTTTGCTGCATGCTGATTAGTAAAAGCTACTTCCAGCAAAACAACGAAAGGATCTTCCGGCTCCTGCATTACTACCCCAAAAGGAGGACATTCGTCGTTGAAAGTTTTAAAGATTGTTGTTTCTATATATTTTACCTGAGAAAGATAATCCTTCTGATCGTTCGATTTTACAAATATATTGACCCTTACAGGCTTTAAATCTGAATGAAGTGATATTTGTTCCAGTTGTTTTAAACAACTATCCCATTGAAGGTTAAAGCTACCTGTTACTTCAGGTGTTATTATCTTGAATGTTGGCTTTATCAATCCCATTTTACTATCTTTTTCCAAACTTTTTGTCAGGGCCAAATCCGGCAACTCCTTATACACAGCTCTAAAATATATTGTTTATGTTCTGTTTTTAAAAAACTTTGCAAGATAATATGTTTGAATCAAATTGCATTAATTTTTAAACCATAAAAATATTTTTT
>CAYXJA010000256.1:0-1584 GCA_964465425.1 uncultured Prolixibacteraceae bacterium
CATTTTTTATTTCTATGGAAGCAGAAATTTCAGCGTTATCTTTATTTGCACTCACAGTTTTTACAAACACGCCGTCTGAAACAAAATGAGTCAGGTCTGAAACTTTTAACCACACATGGCGATAGATTCCTGAACCTGTGTACCATCTTGAATTTGGCTGATCTTTGGTATTCACCCTTACAGCAATAACATTATCTTTCCCCGATTCATTAAGGAAAGCAGTCAAATTTAAACGGAATGTAGAATAGCCGTAAGGCCTTACTCCAAGCTGCTGGCCGTTAAGCCAGACCTCTGCATTACGATATACACCGTTAAACTGAATTTCAAACCTTTTCCCTTTATATTTTTCCGGAATGACAAAATGCTTTCTATACCAGCCAATACCCCCGTATGCATAAGCGCCACTCGTTCCTGATGGGTTTAACGAATCAAATGGCTGCTCTATACTAAAATCATGAGGAACGTCAATAGCCCGCCAACTACTGTCATTAAAATCAACTTTAAAGGCATCCGGCTGATCTCCTAATGAAAATTTCCAGTCATAATCAAATTTAAGCTTCTCAAATTGCTTGTCTGCATTTTCAGAAACGCATGACATTATAATAACTGCAAGGAAAAAAACAATTAAATTCTTCATAGCTGCAATTTTAATTTTCAATAAAAAAACTAAATTAAAAGTATTTCTTCTTTCTGAAAAAATAAATACCGCTAAAAGCAGCAACAGCTGAAAACAAAAGGATTCCCCAGAAAGCCCAGCTATTATTTTCAAGTGAATTTTTAACGTTCATACCATAAATACTTGCTATCAAGGTAGGTATCATAAGTATTATTGAATATGAAGTCAGTTGTTTCATAACAACGTTAAGGTTATTGGAAATTACCGAAGCGAAAGTATCCATCATGCCGCTTTGGATATCAGAATAAATCTGAACCATATCCACAGCCTGTTTACTTTCAATGATTGCATCTTCAAGCAGGTCTTCGTTTGTCTCATTCAGAATCGAAAGTCTTGAGTTTCTGAATTTGGCAAGAAGAATATCATTCCCCCTCAATGAAGTAATAAAGAACACAAGGCTTTTCTCCATATTAAGCAACTGGTGAAGTTCCTCATTTCTGATAGATCTCTCAAGTTCTTTTTCAATCTGTGATGACAAATGATTGATTTGCTTCAGATATTTCAGATAGACATGAGATGATTTCAGAAAAAGATTAAGAATGAAATTTGTAAGGTCTTTTATTTGTTTATGCTGACCCCTGTAAAAAGAAGGCTGATCCGATGGTAAAACCTCGTTATCTGAATTGCAAATAGTTATTACCCTGTCGGGAGTGATAAAAATAGCAAGCGGAACAGTAATAAAAGGGACACCGTTAGAAACATTCTGAACCGGAATACGAATGATAAGAAGAGACCAGTCATCATCATATTCAAGACGCGGACGTTCATCTGTGTCAAGGATGTCGGTAATCAACTCCTCAGGAACCCCAAGCTCTTTATTTAATCTGGCAATTTCAACATCAGTCGGATTAACAACATTAATCCATCCACTGTTTTCTGCATGTTCGAGTTCGTAAATACCACCCAGA
>CAYXJA010000257.1:0-1575 GCA_964465425.1 uncultured Prolixibacteraceae bacterium
TTAAGATGCTTGGTGCCAATAGCATGGAAGATATTACTTCCTTAAAACTTGACAGCCTGATTAAGAATAAATCTGAGAAAGAAACAATTACTGACATTCTTAAAGAACAAGGACATATTGAGAATTACGAAATTACAGTTTTAACTCTCGACAATATTGAAAGATATTTACTTACCAGCCTTGTCCTTTCTTCTGAACAAATTGATGCAACTTTAATTGATATTACCGAAAGGAAATTAGCGGAAAAAGAAATTCAGTTGAAAAATGAACAACTATATCAAAGTAATGCTGAAAAAGATAAGTTCTTCTCTATAATTGCTCATGACCTTAGAAGCCCGTTCAACTCATTCCTTGGTCTTACTCATATAATGGCTGAAGAAATCCAGAATATGACACTTGATCAATTACAAAAAATTGCTGTTTCCTTAAGTAAGTCAGCCAATAATGTTAATAATCTACTTGATAATCTCCTAAACTGGTCAAGATCAAAACGAAACTTAATTCCTTTTGAACCTGAATATCATTTTGTGAAAAACTTTCTGAATCATTGCTCTGATGCTTGTATTGAATTAGCTAAAAACAAAGATATCAGTATAGAATTTGATTTCCCTTCTAACCTTAAAGCTTATGCTGACAGATATATGCTTGAAACTGCTTTGAGAAATATTGTCTCGAATGCTGTGAAGTTCTCTGAACCGGGAGATAAAGTTACTGCAACAGCATATAACGATGATGGACATGTTATCTTTAAAATAGTTGACAGCGGAATTGGTATGAATAAAAAAATAAGGGAAAACCTTTTCAAGGTAGATGTCAATACAACCAGAAAAGGAACTGGAGGTGAACCAAGCACAGGATTAGGGCTTCTGCTTTGTAAGGAATTTATTGATAGACATAATGGCAAAATATGGGTGGAAAGTACTGAAGGCAAGGGAAGTACCTTTTATATCTCGTTACCGGATAAGAAAATTTAATCTTTATTGACTATGAATATTGATCTTCTGACTTTATCAATTAGCGTTGGTTTCGCTTTTTTTATTGAGTCAATTGTTTTACTGTTTATTTATAAAATAAATAATTACAATAAAGGAATTCTGCTTTGGATATTGGGCACATTATCAGTTAGTTTAGGATTCTTTTCAATATACATCCGACAATTTGAAAGCGTAAGATTGATTTCTATAATTGGAGCAAACCTATTCCAGATAGGAGGTATAATTTTGCTATATCTTGGAATAAAAAAGTTCATTGATGAAAAACCAATTACTAAAATCCTAATCTCAATTTTTATTTTATTCTCACTTTCAGTATTCTATTTTACTTTCTTTGATAATAATATCAATGCACGAACAGTAATTTTTTCTTTTGTTTCTTCTGTCCTGTTCTTCATCATCGCATTTACTTTAGGGTCGAGTAAAATAAAATCAATAAAAAGTGCTTTAACATTCATATCAGCATTTTACTTTATCGTTGGTTTATTCACTACTTTCAGGGTTTTTTATTACCTGTTTTTTGATCATATAAATGATATTTTTGCCCCTTCATTAATTCAAACACTTACTTTTTTTGCTACTA
>CAYXJA010000258.1:0-1574 GCA_964465425.1 uncultured Prolixibacteraceae bacterium
TTTTTGTTTCAGGCGATTCAAGGTTTATTGCGTAATAACCATCTACCTGTCCCAATGTATCACATTCCATGAAATTAAGGAAGAAAACAAAAAGCTGATTAGTAATTTCATACTTGCTGATCATGAACCCCGACACATCTAAATTCATTGCAGGTCTTTCATCTTCATCAAACTCATTACTGCCTATTTTAAATTCTCCCCCCTGAACTCTTACCATTTCAAGAAAAACATCTTCAAATTTATCGTAGAACCTTATAAAAACTACTTCATCTTTGTGATCAAGTTTCTCGTATGAAACATACTTTGAAGTTTTTTCCCGGCATAGTTTATAAAAGGGCAACTGAGGAACAACCTTTGTAGAGTCGAACACTTCAGTTATAAGAGTATCTCCAATAATATATACTGAAGAATCATTATAAAAACCTGTGTAATCAAGATCTAATTGAATAGAATCGTTCAGCTTCCATTTTGTCTCTTTGATAAGGTCGTCAAGGATTATATCAACATCAAGTAAATCTCTTGAAGTATCGGCTTTAATCTGCTCTCTGGTAAGAAATTTTTCCTGGGCACTTATTTCAATCAAGAGGGAATCGGGAATAGTATCAGACACTGCCAATAATAAACTATCAGATTTATTACCGGAGGATATAAGTGAATCGGCATTTTCAATTGCCTGAATTTGAATCTCAGTTGAATCGATACTCCCTGATATCTGAGCTTTTAAAGAATCGTCAAGTATAGGAAACAGGGTATTTATCAGCTCAGGATTAAACTTAAAACCCTTAACAACCATGAAAGTATCTATGGTAGGTGGTTTCTCATTAATAAGTTCAACATCAACAAGCAAATCTCCCTCTATGAAGTCCATATCATTAAATATAAGGATAGAATCTACTATTTCAACCCTTGTTTCCTGAATATTTGACCACACCTTAACAATTGTATCAAGCTTCACCCCTTTTAATGAAGGAGTTTTAACATATTGCTTATTTGTCTGATCAAAAACAGGTTGATAGTCTTTGGGCATTCCGGGTTGTTCTTTAGTAACCTTACACCCGAATAACAGAAAAAGCAAAATCGTATAAATCAAGTTCCTACCCATAATTTCTTCTTTGAACTGCCAACAAATTATTCAAAAGCATCGCCCAAAACATTCTTTGGCCTTCCCGATCTCAAATCGGGTAAAAGTTCATCCCTCACCCATTGAAAGCCGGGTTCTATTTTCAATAACTTCAAATACAAATTTTCAGCCTTTTGCCACTGACCATATTGCGTATGTATCTGTGCAATTCTGACACCCAGATTCAAATACATCCAGTTGCACTTTCCTGATTTCTCATAAATATCGAAGGCCTCCTGATACAATTCCAAAGCCTTTTTCTTGTCTCCTCCAAGCAGAAATGGCCTGTAATACAAAGAATTGGCCTGTTCAACCAAGGGTAATGGCTCTCCTTTTCGATGCTGAAGGGCTTTATTAACATAGGTGAAATTGTTATTGGCCATTGTAAAAACAGTTGTCGGTGTAATACCTATTCTAAAACCGGAATAAACTGCATAGAAAGCAAGTAATGTAG
>CAYXJA010000259.1:0-1573 GCA_964465425.1 uncultured Prolixibacteraceae bacterium
TTAATCATATCGTTATTCATCTTTCCCGTTGTAGAATTGTTTGTATATTTTGTATGAAATCCATGCGTCAGTTGCTGCGTATCTTATCTGAGCTTCATTAAGTTCATCAGCTTCCCAGTTGGACAATTGCTGTGCTTTTGAAATCTTAACTCCAAGAACAATAGCTGAAAGCTTCTTCAAACTGAAACAGTTAATCCCTTTTTGTTTTGCAACATCCTGTAGTTCAACAAACCCCTCAGGCTTAAATTTTCTTTTATGTTGAAGCAATTTAATATCGTCTCGTATGGCGACACCTGCTTTTATAATTCCAGGATCAGAAAATAATCCGGTCACTTCAACAGGAAGTTCAAAATGGTTTAATCTAAAGAGAAATGCCTTATCGTCAGTTGATAACTGAAGCAAGGCAACCCTGTTTACATGTCCCTTTTTAAATGAAGGCCTTGTTTCTGTATCAAAACCTATCACTCCTGAATCACGAAGGTAAGAAACAGCATAATTCAACTTCTCCCTGTTGTCAACAATGATCACATCTCCTTCAAATGACTGTAATGGCAGTTCATCAACTTCTTCCTTGGTAATTTCCTCTTTATAAATCATCCTGCTTTATTTTCATTCAGACTTTCTTCACTATAAATAAGCGAATGAATTGCCCTCAGCCCATTTACAAGTTTTTGTCCCCAATATTCTTTAAAATTATTCTGGCATTCCCACAATGCATCTGTCATTATTTCTGAAGTGCCAATTCTGAATGCAAAGATAAAATCTTTCAGGTCTTGGTATATATCACATAAGTTTTCTGATATAGATGACGACAAAGGACCATCGCTGAATTGCATTTCAGGAAGAAAAACTTCCTGATAACTATCATACTGACCAAGCTTTGTACTTATATTTTCAAGTAGAAAATTATAATCAACTTCAGTAACAGTTTTTTCCGGAGTTTCTGTTTCATCTCCTTCTATTACGGGCAAAAGCGAAGCCTTCAAATATAATAGTGCAAGAATTTTCTGTGCTGTCTCGAGAAATTGCTTCCTTTTCATTGAATCGTGGTTTTCAATAAAAGTGCAATATTCACTTGCCACTTTGGTAAATTCAATTACATTCCTGGAAAAAATTATATCACTCATAATATTTAGTATCAAGTAGCAAGACGCAAGAATCAAAATTGGATAGCACTGTATTCGAAATCCATCAGCTAAAGCAGACAGTAAAATATAATTCCACTAGCCTTATCTTGTGTCTTGTGTCTATTTTATACACTGGTTACTACATTTAACAGCAATTTCCAGAATTTATCTACTGTACTTATTTCAATTCTTTCAGCAGGAGAATGTGCCCCTGTAATTGTCGGACCAAATGAAACCATATCCAAATGAGGGTATTTTTCTTTGAAAAGTCCACATTCCAATCCTGCATGAATAGATTTTACAATTGGTTCATTGCCAAACAACTTTTTATATGAATTGACTGTATGCTTTAATATTTCTGAATCAGGTTCAGGTGTCCACCCCGGATAACCGTCTGAATGCCTTACTGAAGCTCCTGCATTAACAAATATTGTTTCCACAATATT
>CAYXJA010000260.1:0-1559 GCA_964465425.1 uncultured Prolixibacteraceae bacterium
GGATTAAGAGATACTATTTCCTGATCATTCCATTTTGTTATTTCTCCTAAGAAGATCTTTTCCAAAAGTGTATTTGAAAGTTTCAACCTATCAACGCCCGGAAGGTTATATGCTATTACCACTGCACCAAGACAAGTTGGAATGTGAACAACCTCTCCATTCATTTCTGCAAGCTTGTCATCTTCAAGATATGCATCTGTAGCTCCGAAATCTACTACCTTGTCGGCCAGACTCCTGATACCACCACCTGATCCTATTCCTCCGTATGTTACGTTGGTTCCGTAACTTTCTTTGTATTTGCCAAATACCATGTTGTAAAACGGCATTGGGAATGTTGCCCCGGCTGCTGCCAGCTTAACGCTTGATACTGAAAGCTCTTTGCTTTCCTTGCTTTTATTCGACGATTGACATGATGCCAATACGAATATCACTAATAATAAAGGAATTGCTAATTTCATTTTTTAATATTTTAAAAGTTTAAAACTTAATTTCACAGTTTAAATAGAAAAAGTTTGTTTGTTTCTTTTCTTTATCTGCCGGATTACTCATCCTGTAGTTAGGTGCTATCTTTAATCCTTTAACAGGTTGATATTCAATTCCTGCAAAAAGGAGGCCTCCATCCTTTGAAAGGTTCCATGCTGCCGATTCACCTTCAAGTGTTACTGAAGTTAAATAGTCGTACCTCGCAAATACCTTGAAATCCTTTATTGGTTTCACTGTTGCATAAACTGAATAACCTGAATAATCCTTACCTACTGAATTGCCATTATTCAACTGATAGTTGTATTCTGCTCCTATCGTTGCTTTCCCGAAATCATAACCTACAAATGAAACTATTGTCGATTGTATGTCTTTTGTTCCGAGAATGTCATAATAACCTCTGATGGTTAGATTACTGATCGGAGTGATTGTCAAACCTGCTCCTGCCTTGTAGTTATTGTCTGCTTGTACTAATTTGTAGCCTTCTCCGTTGATGAGTATCACATCTCCTTTCAACCAATCAGTAAATTTGTATGAAGCACTCAATCCAAGGTCAGCGCTTGCACCCATTTTATATAAATCCTGGAATGTTTTTTCAATATACCTGTATCCCCAGTTCTCTTCCTGCGTCTTGAATGCTGTTGTTCCAATCATACCAAAACTGGCTGAGAATTTATCGTTTGTATAATTTATATATGCATTCTTCAGATAAGCAACCATTTCAAGCTTTCCTGTTCCCGGATTACCAACATCTATATTAATCTTTCCTGAGAAATGTTCACTCAACTTAAAATCATAACCAAGATAAGCCCTTTCTATTTCAAAGGCTGATGAATTCGATCCTTCAGTAAATGTTGCATGAAAATTTGAATAGATGTTAATGAATGCTTTCCCGTTTGGTTTGAATGCTTCTTTGGTTTCCTGTGCTTTAACACCGGTTAATGTAATCATAGTTAATACAATAAAAATGGTAATTTTTTTCATAATTAAGATTGATTAAATAATTCTCAACAAAAGTCTTTCTTAATATTTACAAGGGTATTACATAAATATTACAAAACGATTAATTTTTTTAAATC
>CAYXJA010000261.1:0-1559 GCA_964465425.1 uncultured Prolixibacteraceae bacterium
CGGCTTAACAACTATATGCAGCAGGGTATTTAATCAAACACCTGATTTATTATTAGTCAACATTCCGGCCACAGTATCCTCTATTGCTCGGGTTGCTTTTAACGGATCACCTGCTGAAGTTATTGTTGACCCGAATAATATGAAATACTCATCTGTGGATGGTATCCTTTTCAATTATGATAAAACAAGACTCTTGCATTGTTCTTCCCTTAAAACAGGGAATTATTCTATCCCTTCTGGCACGAAGACTATTGGAGATTTTGCTTTTTCATCATGTACACAGTTGCTGGAGATTAATCTTCCGGAATCAATTGATTCAATCTCTGAATATGCTTTTGTTGGTTGTACCGGTATTAATTCTATTATTATTAATGACGGAGCAGGCTTTATTGGTCAAAACGCATTTGAAGGCTGCAATTCTCTTAATTATTTAGAAATTCCTTTATCCGTTAATACAATTAACGAAGAAGCTTTCAACTTGTGTACTAACCTGGACTCAATTCAAATAAATAATTTACACCCTAATCAGATACAGCTTGGGAGTAATATTTTTAACTATGTAGATAAAATAAATTGTAAATTAAAGGTGCCCGATGGCACAATATCAGAATACCAAAATACAGCTCAATGGCAGGACTTCCAAAACATCGAAGAAATTCAAGGGTTGTTTCCTTCAATCTCAAATTTATTTTTCAATTATCCCGCTTCTTCCAAAAGTATTTTCATTTCTTCAAGTGTTAACTGGAATGCTGAAAGTTCTGAAGAATGGCTAAGTTTAAATCCCTCATCCTCTGAAGGAAGTGATTCTTTGTCAATAACAGTAACTGAAAATACCGGAAATATCAGGACAGCAACCATAACTATTCATCCTAACGGATTGCCTGATCAGACAATAAGCGTGACTCAAAATGGAATAATTCAGGTTACATCAGGAAATTTAGCAACTGTTTTAGGCGAACGACTAACAATAACTCCAAGTTTAAAACTTACCGGTACCATTGATGCTCGTGATTTTAAAACCATGCGAGATGCTATGCCTCTGCTTTCCGAGATTGACCTAAGCGGTGTAAATATAGAATCATATAACGGATCGGCAGGATCTTCAATTTTTGGCGAATTAGATTATGCAGCCAATGAAGTTCCTACAACTGCATTTTACAATGGCACTGTAGATGGAAATACAACGCTGGTTTCAATAATATTACCCTCAACAGCAACACATATTAGAAGTCAGGCATTTTTTAATTGTAAAAATCTCATCAGTGTTACATTACCTTCTTCATTAATAAGTATTGACAGTCAAGTTTTTGGCATTTGCAGCAAACTTTCAAACATAACTTTCCCAAACTCTTTATTACAAATTTCTGATTTTTCTTTTGAAGGATGTACTTTACTCCAGGACATAAACATTCCAGCTTCTGTAACTCACATTGGAAGTTCTGCTTTCAACTTTTGTGCGGGGCCATTCATTGTTGATGAGAGTAACCAAAATTATTCCTCACTTGATGGAGTGCTTTTTGATAAAGACCGAATCAATCTTATAAAATGTCTTAATTCGC
>CAYXJA010000262.1:0-1548 GCA_964465425.1 uncultured Prolixibacteraceae bacterium
GAAACCCGGTATTTGGTATTACTCTGGTAGCTATTTGCTATTGCTCTGGCCAGTGTTGAACGTTACTTAAATTGACATGACTTATCCTGAAATAGCCCACAGCTATTTTAGATTTCTACTTAAATAAAACCATATTGGATTTTGCCTTTTGAAGTCAAAGGCTATTTAGAAAACAGGCTCAGTTTATTGCCCTGCGTACTCTCCGTTAATAAAATTACCGGTTTGCACGGTGCCGTCTTTTTGAATTAGCGTGCCCTGACCGTGAAATAAACCTCCCTTAAATTCACCGACATATTTCGTTCCTGATGGCGTAGTATAGATACCTGATCCTTCTCTCTTATTATCAACAAAATCGCCGATATACTCAGCTCCGTTGGAAAAGATCATTTTACCCTTGCCGTTATAACTGTCACTGGAAAAGTAACCCATGTATTTCTGGCCGTTGGTGAATTCATAAATGCCGTAGCCTTCTTTCACTCCTTCAACAAAATGACCTGTATACTTCTTGCCGTTCGAAAAATATAGCCTCCCTAATCCATTAAACTCACCATCACTGAATTCTCCGATATATTTCGTCCCATCGGGCTTGATCGAAGCGCCTTCTCCTTCATATTCACCATACTTGAAGTTGCCAATGTACTTTTCGCCATCTTCATAGAAGTATATTCCATGCCCCATCATATCGCCATCCTTGAACTCGCCCATGTAAACAGCCCCGTTGTCATACAAGTAGGAGCCGTAGCCGTTCATGCAATTGCCTGATGCACACATGTATTTCACGCCATAGGTGTTGACAAATCTTTTTTCTTCATACCTGAATATTCCCGATTCATAATTGATAAAGGCCTCTCCTGTCTTAGAAAAAGCTTTGTCTCCAAGAACAATTGATGCTTCAGCATTTTCAACTACTATTGCATGTGTGTTGTAAATTGATTGACCACCTGTTTCAATCAGACTGATAACTAATTCTGCACCAACAGGTATCGCTTCTTTTGTAGTATCATCTTTAAAACAATTCCTGAAATCGCTTTTTATCAATATGCCGCTGTCAAGCATTGCAGTTGCTTCACTCAGGGTAATAACAGCTTCCTGCTCAAGATCTTTATTATAAATGAATTTTGACTCTGAACCATTAATCTTGCAGGGAACGAAGTAATTGTTTTCTATTTTTTCCATTATTACTTCCTGTCCCTTGCTGATATTTACAAATGCTAATAAAGCAATAAAAACAAACAACAACCTTTGAAATTTATACATCCCCCTCATTATCTTATTTTGAATATTCGTATTGAATTTATTTTATTCAGTATCTGACAATAATCTTGCCAATGCAGTATTTACTTTTTCAAAATCAAATTCATCAATCACCTTGTTCATTTTCAGTTCTATCTTATCATTGCAAAGATTACCGATACTTCCTTCGTGAGTATGCTTCAGTTTCTTAATCGGGAAGAAGGTTTCATCTTTAATCTTCTGGGCTACATGCTTGTAAGCATCTCTAAACGGCATACCTTCTGAGACTAACTTGTTTACTTCCTCAACGCTGAA
>CAYXJA010000263.1:0-1546 GCA_964465425.1 uncultured Prolixibacteraceae bacterium
AGATTTGAATCAGGCTTCCATTCAATTTTTATATGTTTCTTTTCACCCGGCTTCATATCTGCATAAAACTTATTGTTCCATGGATTCCAAACCTGTCGCCACTTGTCTATAATAAGTTGATCATCAATCCACACTTTCCAATATCCCGAAACGTAAATTTTAAACTTATGTCTGCCTTCAATTTTAGGTTCCATATATCCTTCCCAGACAACCTTGTTTTCAGGATCCATCTTATATTCTGAAGGTATATTTTTAATTTTATCAAGATCTGAATAATCGATAATTGTTTCTTGTTTCTCTAAAACAATTTTGCCTTCCTTGTCATAATAACTGGCAGTTAAACCTCCTGCTTGCCCGTTTTTATCATACAAATTAAGGTTTCCGATGTTCATGTAATCACGAGGATCGCCAAATCGTGTTATAGAATAATTATCCCATAAAATCCCGTAATTCTTATTTGAATAAAGGAATGGAACAACATCCACTATATTCTGCTGCATCAACTCAACATCCAAACCCTTATAGTTAACTTCTCCGTTCTGATGAGCTCCCAATCCATAAAATGCTTCATCATCAGTAGATTCAAAAATCTGTTGAAAACCATAATCAGTAGCAGTCTGAGCTATTTCTTTTCCATAATATCTGCCTCCGCCCTTTTCATCTTTAAGCAACAATTTTCCATTTTCATCAAAAAAACTTACTTCTCCACTTTCTTTGGAAACATTTACTTTAAGATTTTTTGTAGTAAGGACCACATTATTCCCGTCACCTTCAACATTGAAAGATTCTGAATTAACCGGTTTCATAACGGCAATAAGACTTTCATTGCTTATAATCTGTTGACCGGGTTTAGATATAGTTACCCTCACTATATCGTCGTTAAAAACCTGTAATCTGATCTTTTCTTTTGAAGATTTTACCGGAATAATTACCCCGTCAGCTGTTTTTTGCCAGTCAGCAGAAGAACAGGAAAAAAACAACACAGTCAATAATAGTAAACAGATATTTTTCATTTGATGATAATATTGATTTTAAGCTTATTATAATATTACAACAGATGATTATTGTAATATCGCTAAAATATCCAGTATTTTAATTATCAAGGTGTATGTATTGTATGGGAAAGGTTGGTATTTTGTCAAATTTCCTCTATTGACGAATCACTTCCTTTGAAGTTTTTCTTTGCATACTGGGAAGGCGTCATATTATACTCACTTTTAAAATGTTTTGTGAAATATCTGGGATCATTAAATCCTACTTTATATGCAATTTCCATTACTGTAAGCTGACTTTTTTCAAGTAATTGAGCAGCTCTTCTTATCCTTAGTATCCTAATAAACTCAATAGGTGTTTTACCTGTTAATGCAACAAGTTTGTTATACAAATGGGCACGACTTATTCCAAACTCTGAGCTTAGTTTTTCAACAGAGAAATTTGGCTCATGCATATTATTCTCAGTTATCGATTTTATTTTCTTAAGAAACTTTTCATCAAGTGATGTTATTGCTATCTCTGAAGGCTGCAAATCAAAATTCTGCTGATATAA